>JAVCCG010000092.1 GCA_030765605.1 Candidatus Alcyoniella australis | reverse complement strand
GTTAAAATCAGCATAATCACATAACCCACCAATATCTGTTACAAATCATGATGTTAAAAAGCATGCAAAACAGTTATATATTAATTAAGCCCAAAGAAAATAAAAAAAGTCCTTGACAGGCAGCTCCATCTTTAATATGTTAGAGATCTATATAAAGAATTAAGGAGTATGCTTGATAGGCATAGGTGCACAAAATTGCATGCCATTCTCCGTAGATAAAGGGGTAATATAGATGACGCGTTTGATCGGCATGGCCCAAAGAGACGCAAAGGGCTTTACATTGATCGAGGTCGTGGTGGCGATGGGGATTCTGACCATCGGCATCCTGGCCTTGATTCCCGCGCTGCTTTTCAACATCAAATCCAATACATTGGCGCGTAATCGCGGAGTCGCCAACCAATTGGCCGTGCAGAAGCTCGAGGTGGTCAAATCGTGGCCTACCTATTACAGCTACAGCTCGGCCAATCGTGGGGCTTACAGCGGCGCCAACACCTACCTATATGGCTCGGAAACTGTAAACGTTTCAAACAACCCAGTGCCGTTCACGCGCACCACGAGCCTGTATACCAACGGAACTACTGCTGATTGCGGCACTGCGATTTTGTTCGGAAACAATACCAACGGCGCTGCGCGAAACCTTAACGAGGGGAACCCCAGCCCGGTCGCCCTCAACACCGGCGGGGTGAGCTCCAGCGGCTGCGGCGCGAGCCAGTACAGGGGCGAGGACTTCCGCATAGTGTTGGTGACCGTAACCTGGATCGACCTGTTCGGCGGGCATTCAATAGAACGCTACCAATACCTACGCAGAGGCTAGGCGGCTTAGAGCCGCCTGTAAAACTCGCGGCACCTTAGAGGTGCCCGCAAAACTCGCATATTACTATGGTCGTATTACATCGGGCCGCCCCGCGTAGAGGGTTTTATTGTTGAACATTCCGAAGGGCAAGAGATAGGCACCTTAGAAGTGCCCGCAAAGCTCGCATATTACTATGGTCGTATTACAACGAGCCGCCCCGCGTAGAGGGCATAATCTACGGCCCGTAAAGCTCGCATACTTCTATGGTCGTATTGCATCGGGCCGCCCCGCGTCGGCGGCATAATCTACTGCCCAAAGCTCGCATAGTACTATGGTCATATATCAACGAGCCGCCCCGAGTAGAGGGGGCGGCGTGAGTTATATGCGGGTCGTTCGTATGTCTTGGGGTAGCGCCTAGACGATCTCCACCAGCTCGATTTTGAAGGTCAGGTCGCGTCCGGCCAACGGGTGGTTGGCGTCCAGGGTGACCTCGGTCTCGCTGATTTCGGTGATGGTTACGGGCAGCATCTGGCCGTTTTGCATCGGCACCTGCAGCCGCTGGCCGACCTGCGGCGCAATCTCCGGCGGAAACTGCTCCTTCTCGACCACGAAAACCATCTCATCCTTGCGCTGGCCATAGGCGTTATCAGCTGGAATATTCTCGGTTTTTTTGTCGCCGATGCTCATTCCGATCAACGCTTGTTCAAACCCGTCGATGATCTCGCCGGCACCGATGCAAAACTCCATCGGATCGCTGCCCTTGGATGTATCAAACTCCGAGCCATCGTCGAATGTGCCTGTATAGTGAACCTTTACGGTATCGCCGTCTTTGGCCTTAGTCATGATTGCTCCTGGATTATGGGGGAGAACAACAGAATAACAGCTATTGGTTCCCAAGCAAAGTATGATCATTACGTCAGATTCGTTTAGTTCGCTAACTGCTGAAAAAAATTGACCATCTTTTTCTACGCTGATAATCTTCAGTTATGAGCAGTACAATCCAGTCTGAAAAACGCTCCCACCATCGGCTGCCCAAGCGGCTGCCCGTGCTCTACGGCGTGGAGCAGGCCCTGGTGCGCGGCATTACGGTCAACCTCTCGCTCAGCGGTGTGGAGATCGCCGGGATGGAGGCCTACAAGCTGACCTCCAGGATCAAGCTGGCGATTCTGCTCGGCGGCCAACGCAGGATCGAGGGGCAGACGGTGGTGCGCTGGACCACCCTGGGCGACGAGCACCGTCAGCAGGCGCGCATGACCCACTCGATGGGCCTGGAATTCATCACGCCGCCGCCCGGATACTCCGAGATGTTGCACGAGATCGTCGGGGAGTTCGTCGAGCGTCGGCGTGACGAGCGCATCGAGAAGGTGCTCAAGGTGACCCTGGTGCGGCCAGAGGAGAAGATCCAGGGCTATACGCGCAACATCAGCCGCGGCGGGATGTTCATCGTCACCCGCGACGTGCCGCGCATCGGCAGCGAGCACGAGCTGCAACTGCTGCTGTGGGACACGCGCCAGATTTTGCGCGTCAAGGCGCGCGTGATCGGCATTATCACCGAGCTGATGGCCGCGGAGTCGGGCATGGACCCGGGTTTCGGCGTCGAGTTCGCCCGCTTTTACGACGATGGAAAAAAGCTGCTCGAGCAGTATCTCGAACAGCTTGGCGTCAAGCAGTAGATCTTCCCGCTTACTTCACGATCTCGAACACGAAGACCTTGTCCTGATCCGCCACGCGGGCGTCTTTGAGGCTGCGGCCGAAGTAGAACAGGTATTTGCCCGGCGCCAGCGGCTTTTCGGGCACGTACTTGTAGGTGAAGTTCTGGCCCTCCAGCGGCGCGACGTTGAAGCGCACGATCTTCTCGCCGTCGCGCACGTACATGTTCAGCTCGTAGTTCTCGCTTTTGAACTCCTGGCCGTCGAGCATTTTGATCCCTTCCCACGTCAGGCCGATGATGTTGGCCTCGAGCAGCTCGATCTTCTCGTGGTAGGCCACGAAAACAACGTCGGGCTGCACCAGGGGGAAGTTGGTGTTGGCCGGGAAGCCGACTACGGATTTGCCCGCGGAGTTATCCGCAGTAGTCGAAAAGGCGCGATCGAGCTTGGTCAGCTGGCTGCCGTCATAGGTGTAGAGGCCCATGAAATCCGGGGCCGGCACGTCGGCGGCCGTGGCGAGGACGCTGAGCATCAGGCACACAACCGCCGCGGAAACGAATAACTTTCTATGCATGATCGCCCCTTTTTAAGCGTAACATTCTTTCAAAATATGATCCTATCGATGGCCGCGGGCGGTGTCAATCGTCAGCGTGTATAGAGCGTGTGCGGCGGCTTGGTGGGGATTGTCCGTTTGCCCAGGCTCGTGCCGCAGCGCGCGCAGGTGTACTCGTGCAGCTCCTGGTTGAGCAGGTAGAGCAGCAGGCGTTCGCGCACGGGCATCGCGGCCTTGCAGCGCGGGCAGTACAGCTCCGAGGCGACGATGCCCGTTGAACCGTCCTGCTGATCCTCGTTTAAACCCGCGCCGGGGAAATGGCGATTCATTGTAAGTGGCATCCTTTCGATGCTTATATATAATGCGTCGCAACGGCGGGCTCAAGCCCCCGCACGGCGAATCGATCCACAAGCGCAGTTTTTTTTGGAGCCGGTAGATGAATAAGAAAGACCAGGCACTCAATTATCATCGCAGCCCGCGGCCGGGAAAGATCGAGGTCGTGCCGACCAAGCCCTGCCTGTCGCAATCCGATCTGAGCCTGGCCTACACGCCGGGTGTCGCAGTGCCGTGCAAGGAGATCGAGCGCGATCCGGATCTGTCCTACGACTACACCGCGCGCGGCAACCTGGTGGCGATCGCCACCAACGGCACGGCGGTGCTCGGCCTGGGCAACATCGGCCCGCTGGCCTCCAAGCCGGTGATGGAGGGCAAGTCCGTACTGTTCAAGCGCTTTGCCGATATCGACGCCTTTGACATCGAGCTGGCAACCAGCGATCCGGACGAGTTCATCAACGCCGTGGCGCTGCTCGAGCCGACCTTCGGCGGAATCAACCTCGAGGACATCAAGGCGCCGGACTGCTTCTACATCGAACAGAAGCTGATCGAGCGCATGTCGATCCCGGTATTTCACGACGATCAACACGGCACGGCGATCATCAGCGGCGCGGCCCTGCTCAACGCCTGCGAGATCAGCGAGCGCCGGATTCAGGACGCGCGGATCGTGATCAACGGCGCGGGCGCCGCGGCCATCGCCTGCGCCCGGATGTACATCGAGCTGGGCGCGCGGGCCGAGAACCTGCTGATGCTCGACAGTCGCGGCGTGATCCACAGCGAGCGCGAGCAGGGGATGAATCCCTACAAGCAGCAGTTCGCAGTGCGCACCAAACTGCGGACCCTCGAGCACGCGGCGCGCGACGCGGACGTGCTGGTCGGGCTTTCGGTGGCCGGTGCGTTTAGCCCCGAGCTGCTCAAGCTGATGGCTCCACGGCCGATCGTCTTCGCCCTGGCCAATCCCGATCCGGAGATCGACTTTAACCAGGCGCTTAGTGCGCGGCCCGACGCGATCGTGGCCACGGGACGCTCGGATTACCCCAACCAGGTCAACAACGTGCTGGGCTTCCCGTTCATCTTCCGCGGCGCGCTGGACGCGCGAGCCACGGCGATCAATATGCAGATGAAGGTTGCGGCGGTGCGCGCCCTGGCCGAGCTGGCGCGCGAGGACGTGCTCGACTCGGTGATTCGCGCCTACGGCGGCCGACCGATCGCCTTTGGACCGGAGTACATTTTGCCCAAGCCGCTGGATTCGCGGGTACTGCTTTCGGTCACGCCGGCAGTGGCGCGCGCCGCAGTGCAAAGCAACGTGGCGCGGATCGAGCCCGAGCAGCAAGGGGATTACATCCAGGTGCTCGAGTCGCGGCTGGGACCGGACCGCGAGATCATGTACAAGATCCAGGTCCGAGCCCAGCAGTCGCCGCGGCGGATCGTACTGCCCGAGGGCGACCATCCGGTGGTGCTGCGCGCCGCGCACCAGGCGGCGCAGGAGGGGATCGCCCAGCCGGTGCTGCTGGGCAACGCCGGGCGGATCGAGGCCCTGGCGCAGGAGCTGCACATACCGCTGGACGGTCTGGAGCTGCTCGACCATTGCGCCAGCGACCTGTTCGACGATTTCAGCGAAAAGCTTTTCGCCGCGCGCGGCCGCAAGGGCTGGACCATGGGCGAGACCCGGCGTCAGCTCGAGTCGCCGTTCATCTTCGGCGCGATGATGGTCCGCGAGGGGCTGGTCGAGGGTCAGGTGCACGGCATCAGCAGCAACTACCCGGATTCGATCCGGCCGGTGCTGCAGGTCATCCCGCGGCGCGAGGGCGCGTCCAAGGTCTCGGGGGTCTACCTGGCGATCTTCAAGGGACGCCTGGTGCTGCTCGCCGACGCCACGGTCAACATTCATCCCGATTCCGAACAGCTGGCCGAGATCGCGCTGCTCGCCGCCGAGGTCGCACGTTTCTTTGACCTGCGGCCGCGGGTGGCGCTGCTTTCGTTCTCCAATTTCGGCAGCGTGGCGCACCCCGAGGCGCGGCGCGTGCGGCGCGCGGTGCAGATCCTGCACGAGCGCGATCCGCATTTGCCCGCGGACGGCGAGATGCACGCGGACACCGCGGTGGTCGAGGAATATTTGCAGACCGAGTTCCCGTTCAATCGTCTGGGAGGCGCGGCCAACGTGCTGATCTTCCCGGGTCTGGACTCGTGCAACATCGCCTACAAGCTGTTGGCGCGGATCGGCGGCGCAGTGACGGTCGGCCCGTTGCTGATGGGGCTTTCGCGGCCGTTCAACGTGGTGCAGCGCGGCACCGACATGGAGAACGTGGTCAACGTGATCGCGATCACCGTGGCTCAGGCCCAGGAACGCGGCGCACGCAACGCTGCTCCTTGATGCCCGGCCGCGCGTCTGATAGATAGTCCCAATCGCCCCGGCGCCCCCTTTTCGGAGGTGAAGATGTCATCAGTCAAGGACAAGATCGCGGACCTGGAGAGCCGCCTGGCAAAGCTGCGCGAGCTCGGCGGCGCCCAGCGCGTGGCCAAGCATCGCGCCCAGGGCAAGCTCGACGCGCGAACGCGCCTCGATCGGCTGTTCGATCCCGATACGTTCTGCGAGCTCGACGAGTTCGTCAGCCATCGCTGCACCAACTTCGGCATGGCCGACAAGCAGATCCCGGCCGAGGGCGTGGTCACCGGCCACGGGCTGATCAACGGCCGTCGCGTCTTTGCCTTTGCCCAGGACTTCACCAGCCAGGGCGGATCGCTGGGCGAGATGCACGCCAAGAAAATTTGCAAGGTGATGGACCTGGCGCTCAAGACCGGCTCGCCGATGGTCGGGCTCAACGACTCGGGCGGTGCGCGGATCCAAGAGGGGGTCGACGCGCTGTCGGGCTACGGCGAGATTTTCTTTCGCAACGCACGCGCCTCGGGCGTGATCCCGCAGATCTCGGCGATCATGGGACCCACGGCCGGCGGCGCGGTCTACAGCCCGGCGATGACCGACCTGGTGCTGATGGTTAAGAACACCAGCTACATGTTCATCACCGGCCCCAAGGTGATCCAGTCGGTGACCGGCGAGCAGATCGGCTTTGAGGAACTCGGCGGCGCGATGGTCCACAACACGCGCTCGGGCGTGGCGCACTTCGCGGCGGAGGACGACGCGCAGTGCATCGATTCGATCCGCCGACTGCTGAGCTACCTGCCGCAGAACAATCAGCAACGTCCGCCGTACGAGCAGAGCGACGACCGCGTCGACCGCCCCTGTCCGGCGTTGGACGAGATCGTGCCGGACAACGAGCGCGAGAGCTACGACATGCGCGCGGTGATTCTCGAGATCTGCGATCGCGGATCATGGTTCGAGGTCCACGAGCATTACGCACAGAACATCATCGTCGGCTTCTGCCGTCTGGGCGGACGTCCGGTGGGCGTGATCGCCAATCAGCCGCTGGTGCTCGCCGGCTGCCTGGACTGCAACGCCTCGGACAAGGCCACGCGCTTCATCCGACTCTGCGACGCGTTCAACGTGCCGCTGCTGACCCTGGCCGACGTGCCGGGCTATCTGCCCGGATCGGAACAAGAGCACATGGGGATTATCCGTCACGGGGCCAAGCTGCTGTGGTGCTACTCCGAGGCCACGGTGCCCAAGGTCACGCTGGTCACGCGCAAGGATTACGGCGGCTCGTATCTGGCGATGTGCTCCAAGCACCAGGGCGCGGACCTGGCCTTTGCCTGGCCCACGGCCGAGATCGCGGTGATGGGCGCCGAGGGCGCGGTGGGCGTGCTCTACGCCAAGCAGATCAAGGCGGCCGACGACCCGGCAAAGGTGCGGGCCGAGAAGCTCGACGAATACCGCGAGCTGTTTTATTCGCCGTACATGGCGGCCCAGAGAGGCTACATCGACAAGCTGATCAAGCCTTCGGAGAGCCGCAAACGGCTGATCGAGGCCTTCGATACCCTGGCCGATAAGCGCGACGTGCTGCCGCCGAAAAAGCACGGAAATATCCCAGTCTAGCCTGGAGCATCAGATGTCTAACGGCGAACAGAAAAGCGTCGGATCCCATCGGCTGAAGATCACCGATACCACGTTGCGCGACGGCCACCAGTCGAGCATGGCCACACGCCTGCGCTGGGAGGACATCGAGATGGTGGCCGAGGCGATCGACTCGGCGGGCTTCCACTCGGTGGAGGTCTGGGGCGGCGCAACCTTCGACGTGCTGCACCGCTTTCTGGGCGAAGACCCCTGGGAGCGCGCGCGGCGGCTGAAGAAGTTGATGCCCAAGACGCCGTTCCAGATGCTGCTGCGCGGCCAGAACCTCGTGGGCTACCGCAACTACGCCGACGACGTGGTCGATGCGTTTGTCGACGCCGCGGCCAACGTGGGCATCGAGATCTTCCGCGTGTTCGACGCGCTGAACGATCCGCGCAATTTGCAGACCGCGGCCAAGGCCATCGCTCGCAACAAGATGCATTTTCAGGCGGCGATCTCCTACGCGCTGACCGAGCGCCGCATCGGCGGGCCGGTGTTCAACATGGACTACTACGTGAACAAGGCGCGACAGTTCGCCGAGCTGGGCGCGGACTCGCTGTGCATCAAGGACATGGCCGGTCTGCTCAACCCCGACGACGCGTTCAAGCTGGTCTCGCGGCTAAAAAGCGAAGTCTCGATTCCGATCCAGATGCACACGCACTTTACCTCGGGCATGGCCGACATGGCCTATTTGCGGGCCTGCGAGGCCGGGGCCGACATCATCGACTGCGCCCTGGCGCCCCTAGCACTGCGCTCGAGCCAGCCCGCGGTGGAGCCGTTCGTGGTGACGTTCATGGGGACCGAGCGCGACACGGGTCTCGATCTGGAACTGCTGGGCCGCATCGGCGAGCAGATCGAGCGCTTCGCCCCCAAGTACCGCGACTTCATCGACCGCTCGCGCATGGCGGTGATCGACATCGGCGTGCTGTTGCACCAGATCCCCGGCGGCATGCAGAGCAACATGATCAACCAGCTCAAGGCCGCCGACGCCCTGGATCGGCTGCACGAGGTGCACGAGGAACTGCCGCGCGTGCGCCGCGAGCTGGGCTTTCCGCCGTTGGTCACGCCCACCAGCCAGATCGTCGGCGTGCAGTCGGTAATGAACGTGCTCAGCGGCCGCTACCAGATCGTCAGTTCCGAGGTCAAAGACCTGTGCTACGGCCTGTACGGCGCGACCCCGGCGGCGATGGACCCCGAGGTGCGAGCGCGCTGCTTGCAGGGGTACGAGCGCGGTGAACAGCCCATCGACTGCCGACCGGCCGACATCCTCGAGCCCGAGCTCGAGCAGGCGCGCAAGGATGTGGCGCAGATCAGCGACAAGCTCGAGGACGTGCTGACCTACGCGCTCTACCCGCGCACGGGCATGATCTTCCTGCGCTACAAGTACGGCCTGGACAACAAGCGTCCGGGCGAGATCGGCAAGACCATCGAGCAGGCCAAGGCCGAGGATGAGCTGGCTGAAAAGGCGCGCCACGGCGAGCTGATGCCCAGACCGACCTACGACAACCTGCCGCCCGACGCTCGGCGCTTCGGCGTGATGGTCGACGGCGAATACCTCGAGGTCGCAGTGTCCGGGGGCGAGGCGCTGGGCCAGGATGCGATCGGACCCGCACCCGGCATCCCGACTTCGGCCGCGCCACGGGCCGCTGCTCCGGCAGCGTCAGCCGCGCCCGCTGCTCCGGCCTCGGTGGGCGAGGGGGAGCGCGCGGTAAGCGCACCCATGCCCGGCACGGTAATCAAGATCGAGGTCGAGACCGGCGCGCAGGTCAAGTCCGGCCAGACCCTGCTGGTGCTCGAGGCGATGAAAATGGAGAACGCCCTGGTCGCGCCCTGCGACGGCACGATCAAACGCGTTGCCTGCTCCGAGGGCCAACAGGTGCGCAAAGACGCGGTGCTGCTGGTCTTGGGCTGAAGGGGGTAATGAAAGCGAAGGTTATTTATCCCGGCAGACGATGAGATTAGGTTGTGGTTTAATAAGCAAGATGGAGAGGCGTACGATATAGGGTACTATTATGCAACAATCCTTAATCGATTCCGATTTCATTTATTCGAAACAGCTCACTCTGCATTGAATCAAAATAGCCCTCATGTGAGAAACTCACCACCACTATTGAAGAGTTTTCGTTCACAAATCGTAGAAGGTCTCTCGATTGTGCAAGAATTTTTGTTGAGATCGGAAGACCTCGTTTATTAAAATCATTAGTGAATTTATCGATGCGTTCCGAAATGTGTGGTTCTAATGAAACCCCGGCAGTATATTCTGCTGACCAATGGTTGATCAGTAGGGTATCTTCAAACCAAATGAAATCTGGTGACAGAATCGTATCCCGTTCTCGGAACAGGGCTGTCGTATATTCATGAGAAAACGCCTTAGGAACCTCAGCGGATTCAAGCATCCCAGTGATAGTAGTAACTGTCTTGGATGTTATCTGCACTCCCATGCCTCGATATCCTTTTTGCGACTCAGCTTCATACGCCTCAACAAGTGGTTGGCCAACAATTAGAGAGTTGTTTTTATCTACGACCATCTTACCGAGTGCTACTGCACCACGCATCGGAATGCCAATTGATAAAGCTCGTTGAACGATCATTCTCGAGGTGGATACCAATACATGCAACGATGCCCAGCTACCGTCGGGTGTGTAAAGAAAAAGGCAATCCGAAAAAAGAAACCAACCAAATAACGGACCTATTTTTTCACCATTAATTTCTCCATTTGGCGCTTGCTTTAATATTTCGCTTAAGCAGTAGTGGATTTGTTGGCAAATCTGAACCGGGTCATCTTGATTTACCCAAGCTTTCATACCAAGGATGTCTATGAAAGCAATAAAACGATTTTTTGCCGATAGCGACAATGGTTTCGGGGTACCAAATACGTTACCTTGCATTATTATCGGCATGTTGAAATCTCCATTGTCATGTTTTAATCGGGAATACCTGCAAAGTATTCTGGCTAGGAATCAACTATATAGAAAGCAGGGATTCCATCATCGATCAATGTCCTGTTCGATCTCGTCATTGAACAGCTAGTTGCCTTAATCATTTATAATGAGCGCGTCGATCACTCATCTCATCAGGGTCGCCGCCGTTAAATCCCATAGGTATTGCCGCTTCATACACTACTAAGCAGGTTGGGTCAAGGCCGGTATTTATCCCATAAAGATCTGATCCCCCTTGTTTTGGTCATGATCAGAGTTTATACAGGAGCATTGCCCAATCTTCCGCTTGATGGAGACATTACGGAATGAATCAACGAACAATTTGCGTGATCGTATTCGCGCTGTTAATCGCGCTGTGCAGCGCGGCATGGGCCGGGCCGGTGAGCGACAAGCTCACGCCCGAGGAGATCGAGCAGCTTAAGGCCGGCGAGTGGGTCATGAAAAAGAACATCGGCGAGGATGGCAGCTCGGGCGCGGGGGTGATCTTCGGCGTGTTCAACTGCAAGCTCGCGACGTTCTGGGAGATCGTCTACGACTACCCGCATTACGGCGAGCTGTTCCCGCCGATCATCCGCGCCGAGGTGACCAAAGGCGAGCTGGGCTACGAGCGTTTCTGGACCGAGATCGAGATGCACTTCCCGATCACCAACGTGATTTACACCAACTACAACGACGCTACGCCCGACGACATGCGCCTGGATTTCGTGATGGACAAGGAGTACCCGCACAAGCACATCGCTGCAATCGACGGCTATTGGCAGCTCGAGCCGCTGGGCGAGGATTGCTATTTGGCCGAGTATCTGGCCGAGGTCGAGCTGGACATCAACGCGGTGTTCAAGGCGCTGCTCACGCCGATCTTCAACGCGCTCACCGGACGCGACCTGCCTAAAATGATGGACACCTATCGCCGCGAGATCAACAAACGCGAGGGACGCACGGGCGACAATCCGGCCTGAGTCACTCGAATATGATCTCGCCACGTCCGGCTCAAAGGTGCATCAACCCGGATTATTCATGAGGCTCCTACTGCGGCGCACAATCTGCTCGCAATAACTTCGTCATCCTCGCCGATCCGTCCTCGACGTACCACAGCGGGTACGCCTACGGAGTATCGACTCGGCTTTCTAGTTCTTGCGGCATCTTGCGTGCCTCGATGACGAACCCTCATGAATAATCCGGGTTAGGCGACCCAGAACCAGTGGCTGAAGGCGGCGAAGTTAAACGCCAGCATGCCCGCGCCAAGCAACACGGCAATGCGGTCGACCCAGCGGTTGCCGCCCAGTTGCCCGAGCAGCAGCAGGTGCGGAAAGCTGACCAGGATCATCCGCTGAAAGCTGATCAGGCTCGAGCACAGCGGTATCAGCACCAGCAGGCTGGCGTAGATCCCCTGGGCCGCGCCCAGGCGCAGGAAGATAAAGGGCAGGGCGAGCAGCGCCAGCACGGCGCAAAAGAAGTCGGGCCAGGCATTGTGAAATCCGCGCCAGGCCGGGGCCTGCTCAAAGAAGCGCACGAAAGCGGTCCACGGTTCGCCGCCGGAATAGCGCACGATGTCCTGGCACTGCACAAAGGCCAGCGGGTCGCCGAACATCTGCTTGCAGTGCAGGGCGTAGAGCGCCACGCCCAGCGGCACCAAAATGAAGGCCAGCAAATCCAGCCGCAGACGGCGCGGGCTGAACTCGATCTGTTGCAGATAGAGCAGCAGCAGCGGCGGCCCGAGCAGCACGCCCACCGGACGGCAGGCCGTGGATATCCCGGCCAGCAGGCAGGCGAGCCACCAGCGTCCGCGTTGCGCCGCTAAAAACGCGCCCGCGCTGAGCAGCAGAAACAGCGACTCGCTGTAGACCGCGCTGAGAAAAAAGCTGGTGGGAAAGATCAGGTAGTACCAGACCGCGCGCTCGCGGTCCTCCGCGGTCGTGCGCTGTTCCAGGCGCATCAGCACCATCAGGAACAACAGCAGGCATAGGTTGGAGACGAGCATCCCGCTGATGATCGGCTCGGAAATTACCAGGTTCACCCCGCGCATCAGCAGCGGATAAAGCGGAAAGAAGCAGGCCGTGGCCGTCTGCTGAAACGGCCCGAGCTGCGATGTGTCGTAGCCGTTGACCGAGATGTACTGGTACCACTGGCCGTCCCAACGCGCCCAGGAGTCAAGGATCGGCGCGGAGTCCGCGCGCACGCGGAAATTGGCGTCGTAGTTGGCGCGGTGGAACGGTACGTAGGCCGCGGCGATGATCAGCACCAGCAGCAGGTAGAGCCGGGTGATCGCGAACCCACCGAGAATCCGGCGCATGCTCAGAAGCTCTCCACGTGCAGTACGCGGTCGCAATCGACCTGCGCCTCATCGAGCAGCGCCAGGGGGCGGCCGATGAAGATCAGCGCCAGCAGCGGCTGTTTATCCAGGCTCAGCAATTTTTTTACCTGCGGCTTATCAAAATCCAACACCAAACGCGTGCCCAGGTTGCGCTGGGTCGCAGCCAGCAAAATATGTAGGCAGGCGATCGGTACGTCGATCATGGCGAACGGCTGCTGCTTCCAGCGGTTGCGGATCAGGCCCTCGCGTGCCTGTGTCGCGATCAGCGCGCCGGCGTCGGCCAGCCCTTCGAGGCCCACGGCCCGCGCCGCTTCGGCGATGAGCAATGGATCGCGAAACGCGTTAAAGCGCCAGGGCTGCACGTTGTTGGCCGAGGGGGCCAGTCGCGCGCTCTCGACGATCTGCCGCAGTTCGCTATCGCCCAGCTCGATCCGTCCCAGCTCGCTCGCCGGGCGGCAATCGCGCAGCAGGTCGAGGATCACCGTTTCCATGTTCAACCCCGATCGCTCAGGTGCAGGATCTTTTCCAGCGCCAGGCGACGTTTGGAAACGACGCTGTGCGCCAAGTAGTCCCAGGTCAGCGAGGGACCGCGCGGCGGCGGATAGCCGATGGGGGTGACCGCCACCAGCCGTTTGCTTTCGGGCAGATCGAGCAGGCGCGAGAGTCCGCGCTCGCCGAATCCGCCGAGCCAGCAGGTGGCCAGACCCAGCTCTGTGGCCTGCAGCACCAGCGCCTCCATTGCCAGGGCGGCCTGGGCCAGGTACAGCGGATTGTCCGGGTCCGGTCCGACGTGGGTCGCGTCGCCGGCCACCACCACGTAGCCCGGCGCGGCGCAGGTCAGCAGCCAAGGATTGACCTTGCCCATCAGCCCGGAGAAGGCCGCGCGCCGAAAGCTCCCCAGTTTCTGCGGGTCGCGTGCGAACACGAAGCTCACCGAGTTCAGATGCAGCGAGCGGCAAGCTTGGCAGACGACCTGTTCGAGCAGCTCCCAGTGCTGCGGATCGATCGGCTGTTTGGAGTACTTACGGAAACTGCGCCGGACTTCAACAATGTGCTCGAAAGCCGGGGTTGTCTGCTTGTCGCTCATTAGGCCCACTCGATCAGCGCCATGGCGTAGCGATGTGCAAGGTTCTCGTGGAACGGAACCACGCGCACGCCCAGCCCGTGTCTGCCGCTGGCTGCGCAACGGTACTGATCGCGGAACAGGTGCAGGCCCTCGCCCAGATCCTCGTGCTGTTTGAGCCGTACGGCCTGGCCATTGAAGATCCGGCCCTGGTGGTCCATCGGACCGACGTACATCTCGACCCGCACGTTGTCGGGTTTGATCGCGCCGAGCCGGACCCGCGCCTTCACCGGGATGTACTCGCCGATCTGATGCACGGCATTAGGGTCGAACTCCACTTGCTCGATTTTAACCGTGCCCCACTGCTCGCGCACAAAGCGTTTCCACTGCGCCAGCTCGCGCGCGGCGAGAAAGTCGTTCTCGGCCAGCCGGCGGCGGTGGGTCTCGGCGAGCAGGTAGCAGTTCTCGGCGTACTCCATCACCATCCGGTAGGTGTTGAAAAACGGGATCAGCTGGCGCATCGACTGCTTCATCCGCTTGATCCACAGCTTGGGCAAGCCGTCGCGGCCGCGCTCGTAGAACAGCGGTACGACCTTCTTTTCGAGGATGTCGTAGAGCGTGTTCGATTCCACGCGGTCCTGGTAGGCCGGGTCCTCGTAGACCTCGCCCGAGCCGATGGCCCAGCCCACGTTGCTGTCGTAGGCCTCGTCCCACCAGCCGTCGAGCACCGAGAGGTTGAGCCCGCCGTTGGGCAGCACCTTCATCCCGCTGGTGCCGCTGGCCTCCATCGGCCGCCGCGGTGTGTTCAGCCAGACGTCCACGCCCTGGACCATGTAGCGCGCCACGGCGATGTTGTAGTTCTCGATGAACACGATCCGATCGTGCAGCCCCTCCTCGCGCGCGTAGTGCACGATGTTCTTGATCAGCTGCTTGCCCGCCTCGTCGCGCGGGTGAGCCTTGCCCGCGATCAGGAACTGCACCGGCATATCCGTGTTGCTGAGGATCGCGCGCATTCGCGCCTGGTCGGCCAGGAACAGGTCGGCGCGCTTGTAGGTGGCGAAGCGCCTGGCAAAGCCGATGGTCAGCACGCCGGGATCGAGCAGGGTTTCGACCTGAGCCAGATCTTCTTCGCTGGCCCCCTGGCGTTCGAGCTGCTCGCGTGCGCTGCGCCGTACGAATTCGATCAACCGTTCGCGCCGCAGCTCGTGGACCCGCCACAGCTCGGCGTCGGGGATCTTGTCGATCGACTCCCAGATCTTGGGGTTGGCCGTGTCGCGGTGCCAGCCCGAGCTCAGATACTGGTCGAACAGCCGCGCCATGTCCTTGGAGATCCAGGAGGGGACGTGTACGCCGTTGGTAATCGCTATCACCGGGATCTCTTCGATGGGCACGTGGGGGTACAGCGGCTTTGCCATCTCGCGCGTGACCTTGGCGTGCAGTTTGCTCACGCCGTTGAGGTAGGCCGCGTTGTTGGCGGCCATCACCGCCATGTTGAAGCGCGCCGCGCCGCGCTCGTCCACGTCCTTGCCCAGCGCCAGCAGCTCGTCCAGGCTCATTCCCACGTCGCGTACGTAGTCGCCGAAGTACTTGTGCAGCAGCCCCTCGGGGAACACGTCGAAGCCCGCGGGCACCGGCGTGTGCGAGGTGAAGACGTTGCCGCCCTCGACCGCCACCTGGGCGACCTCGAAGCTCAGGCCGGTGTCGCGCATCAGCAGTCGGATGCGCTCCAGCGCCATGAACGCCGCGTGTCCCTCGTTCATGTGACAGACCGCGGGCATGATCCCCATCTCGTGCAGCGCGCGCAGCCCGCCGATGCCCAGCACGATCTCCTGCTGGATGCGCAGCTCCTGGTCGCCGCCGTAGAGCTTGGCTGTGATCGCGCGGTCGGCCGGCAGGTTTTCTTCGACGTTGGAATCCAGCAGATAGAGGTCGATCCTGCCGACCAGGACTTTCCAGATGCGGACTTTCAGCGGTCGGCCGGGCAGGGACAGCTCGATGGTCAGCTGCTTGCCGTCCTGATCCTCGGCGGGCATGATCGGCAGGTTGAACGGGTCCATCACCGGGTAGCTTTCCTGCTGCCAGCCATCGGCGTTGAGGTACTGCATGAAGTAGCCCTGCTGGTAGAGCAGGCCGATGCCCACCAGCGGCAGGCCCAGATCGGACGAGGATTTGAGGTGGTCGCCGGCCAGTACGCCCAGGCCGCCGCCGTACATCGGCAGGCACTCGGTAATGCCGTACTCCATCGAGAAGTAGGCGATCACCGGGCTGCTCGTGAGCTCGACGTCGCGCTGGAACCAGGTCTGCTCCTGCATGTACTTATCGAAGTCGCTGAGCACCTCGTCCATCGACTCGACAAACGCCGCGTCTGTGGACAACTCCTCGAGCCGCCGCTGATCAACGCTGCCCAGCAGCAGCACCGGGTTGTGGCCGGTGCTCTCCCACAGATCGCCGTCGATCCGGCGGAACAGGTCAACCACGTCCGCGTGCCAGCTCCAGTAGAGGTTGTATGCCAGCCGCTTGAGCGGCTCGAGCCTCTCGGGCAGAGCCGGTTCAACGCGAAAGTCGTAAATCACGCGCATGGTTAGTCCCCTGGTTCAAACGACGATTCGCGTACCCAATTACGAAGATTATCAACCATACATTAAGAAGCCGATTGTGTCCCAGACGTCAAGGGCGGCCGCTGGACAGTGCCGATGCCCTCGGATAACCTCAGGCAAGTATTATGACGCAATGCGTAAGGAGTGATTCAGTGAGCCAGAGCGAATCTGTCGGCAAAAGCACGTTGACCCATAAGCTGCTGCGGGCGCACCTGGTGTCCGGCGAGCTCGAGCCCGGAGCCGAGATCGGCATCCGCATCGACCATACCCTGACCCAGGACGCCACCGGCACGATGGTCTACCTCGAGTTCGCGCAGCTCGGGCTGGACCGCGTGCGCACCGAGCTCTCGGTCTCGTACGTGGATCATAATTTGCTCCAGACCGACTTTCGCAATGCCGACGACCATCGCTTTTTGCAAAGCTCCGCCGCGCGTTACGGCGTGTGGTTCTCACGGCCGGGCAACGGCGTGTGCCATCAGGTGCACCTCGAGCGCTTCGGCGCGCCGGGCAAGACCATGCTCGGCTCGGACAGCCATACGCCCACGGGCGGCGGCCTGGGCATGCTGGCGATCGGCGCCGGCGGCCTGGAAGTCGCACTGGCCATGGCCGGCGAGCCGTTCCATCTCAAGGCGCCGCAGGTTTTCGGCGTAAAGCTTACAGGCGAGCTGCTGCCGTGGGTCTCGGCCAAGGACGTGATTCTCGAGATGTTGCGCCGTCACTCGGTCAAGGGCGGCGTGGGCAAGGTCATCGAGTATTACGGACCGGGCGTGGCCGCGCTTTCCGTGCCTGATCGCGCGGTGATTGCCAACATGGGCGCTGAACTCGGCGCGACCTCCACGGTCTGGCCCTCGGACGAGCGCACGCGTGAATTCCTGCGCCGTCAGGGGCGCGAGGATGCCTGGACGGCCCTGGCCGCGGACCTTGGCGCGCAGTACGACCAGCACGACGAGATCGACCTTGCGCAGCTTGAGCCGCTGATCGCCATGCCCTCGATGCCCGACAAGGTAGTAACCGTACGCCAGGCCGCGGGGACCAAGGTCCATCAGGTGCTGATCGGCTCCTGCGCCAACTCCGGCCTGGCCGAGATGCTGCTCGCCGCAGAAGTGCTCAATGGCAAGCACGGCCACCCCGAGGTCAGCCTCGAGATCAATCCCGGCAGCCGTCAGGTCGAGCTCAATTTGGCCGAGCTCGGTGCGCTGGCCAAGCTGGTGGCAGCGGGTGCGCGTCTGCACCAGTGCGGCTGTCTGGGCTGCATCGGCATGGGCCAGGCCCCGGCCAGCGGAACTGTCTCGCTGCGCACCTTCCCGCGAAACTTCGCAGGGCGCTCGGGCACGGTCGACGACAGCGTCTACCTATGCAGCCCGCAGACCGCGTTGGCCGCGGCATTGGCCGGCGAGATCCGCGACCCGCGCGAGCTGGGCGAGATGCCCCGCGTCAAACTGCCCAAGCGCGAGCTGCTGCCCAGCGCACAACTGATCGAGCCCCCGGCCGAGGGCACGAGCGTGCAGGTGGTCAAGGGGCCGAACATCGTCGATCTGCCGCAATTTGCACAGCTGCCCGAGCTGATCGACGCGGCAGTGATGCTCAAGCTCGGCGACGACGTGACCACCGACCAGATCATCCCCGCGGGCAACCTGGTGCTGCCCCTGCGCTCCAATCTGCCTGCGATCAGCGAGTACACCTTCTCCAAGGTCGACCACACGTTCGCCGAGCGGATGAAGAAGGCCGGATCGGGTCTGATCGTCGGCGGACTGAACTACGGCCAGGGCTCCAGCCGCGAGCACGCGGCGCTGACTGTGCGCTATTTGGGCGTGGCCGCGGTGATCGCGCGCTCGTTCGCGCGCATCCACTGGCAGAATTTGGTCAACTTCGGCGTGCTGCCCCTGACCTTTACCAACCCTGAGGACCACGGGCGGATCGAGTCCGGCGACCGGATCGAGATCAGCGATCTGCGCGACCAGCTCAAGGCGGGGAGCAGCATCTCCGCGCGCAATGCCAGCCAGCGCCTGAGCCTGACCCTCGAACACAGCCTCTCGACCCGCCAGGTCCAGATGCTGCTCGACGGCGGACTGCTGAACTATTTGCGCAAGCAAAAGGCTCAATAAAAAACGGCATGACTATAAATAATAGATTGATATAGATACACTGCCGGTGTATTCTCGTCCTATCTATCAGTTAAATCTGAATACGGGGCGACGCCATGCCACAAGAGGGCGAGAAGCGGGCGGATGAGGCAAAAAAATCCGAAAACCAGGGCAACGGCAAGAAATCCGCCACCAAGAAAATAATTCTTTCCATACTAATCCCTCTTTTTTTATCTGCCATGGGCCTAATTATCACGATCGGCATTAATGAATACAATGAGATGAGAGTAAACGATAAAAACGCCGAGGAACAGCTCAAAGGAGTAGAAAATTTATTGAAAACAGGGGTACGTGCTGAGGCAATAGATGAAATCGAATCCATAGCCTCAGATTTAGGCAAGCTGAAATTTAGTCGGGAGACCAAAGGTAAAATCAATTATTGGGTAGGTCGGGTCCACCTTGATTCGGCAACCTATTCTAATAATTCAATAAAACAACAGGAACCCTATCTCGCGAAAGCAATGATTGCCCTGGAAGAGGCGGAGGAACTGTTGATTCATGACAACTTCGAAATGGCGGCTTCGGCCAAGGCATATCGAGGTGAAGTCCTGTGGAAATTGGGTAGAATTCGCGATGCACATGATAACTTCAATAAATCCGAAGAGATCTATCGCCAGCTGATTGGACAATATCAGAACCAACGCGAAAAACAATATGATAATGAAATTGCTAAGACTCATATACGTTTGGCCCTGGTGCTAATCGATCATGGTGAGAATCGGAATACGCAGCAATATATTCAAATGGCCCAAAACGAGCTGATGTTGGCACAAGAATACTATTCCAAGGCAAAGGATGATCATGCTAAGGAGATGCGCACAAAAATTCAATGGTACATGGGGAAAACCTATTTGGTATTGGGAAGATTCTCATATGGGCGAGAAATTGAATATTGTGAAAAAGCTATAAATGAATATTTCGGCATTATTAAGGAGCATATCACTCCTGGAAACCGGTATCAATATTCAGCCTTTAGTTATGATATCGGCAATGCTTTAATGTTGCTGGCGATGGCAGAAAGAGAAAACCTCAGTATTAGCGAGGATGCCTGGAACAAACATATTATAAACGCAATAAATAATTTCAGAATTGCATCAAAGTGTTTTGATGCAAATCAAACAATCATCGACGGATTGGAAATTGAATGCCTTAATACTATTGCCAGATACTATCAGCAGTTATTCCATGAAAAAAAAAGACCTGGCAACGCATTTTTGTGTAAACTCAACAGCATCAATCGCCTTCGCGGAATTAAAGATCGCCCTATCCATTACGCGGAAATTCAATATTACATAGGTCAAGTATACTTTTTCAACGGACGTTATTGTAAAGATACGCAAGAGAAAATAGAAACCTATACCCAGGCTGGCGAATGTTTCAGGAATGCATTGAGTATACATACGCGAACGAGAAACCCTAATTACTATGCCGGATTAAACATTTTCCTTGGCCTGACGGATAAGTTGCTTACAAGCCTGGGTGAAGATAGAAGGGATGAGGCCATAGATTGTTTCGAAAAGGCCTATACATGCCAAGACTGTGGTAATAATTTACGGAGATCGCGCTTCCTTGGATCACAGTTGTATAATCTATATAATGATAAAGCTGAGAGTACTTTAATCGAAAGTGAGCGTAATAATTATCACCGAACCGGGGTGCTGTATTTGGTATACGATTTTCAGGGTATTAAAAAAGTTACAGGCAACGGAACATATAATGCGTTTCACAGGCAGGTGAATACGCTAACGGATAACACTATTTAACCCTGGCTATTAATTGTTCAGGAATTAAAGAAACCTCAGTCCACGATCAGCCCGCCATCGTCGTCGGGCGGTTGGGGCTGGGATTTTTCCGGTGCCGGAACCGGTTGGGGGCCCACCGGGATTGAGCTGATCGCGCCGTTGTCCTCGATCAGGAAAACCGCGGCCGGCACGTATTCATTTTCATTGTCATCGCACTTGCGCAGCCAGCCGCCGGTGTTGGCGGCCGTTATTTTTCTGCCGCCGGGCAGGCTGACCTCCTCGCGATTTTCCCAGAGAATCGGCACGTGGGTGTGGCCAAACAGCAGCGTGTTCGGCTCGGGAAGCTTGAAGTCCGGTCCGGCCAATCCCTTGATCTCGCCCAGGCTCATTTGCCAGTAATCGTCGATGCGCTTGAGCACTTTTTCATTTTGAAGGAACAGATTGTCGTCACGAGGGTTGCCGTATGACGAAAGGGCTTTTCTGAGCTTGCGCTTGCCGTACCAGATTCCGATATCGGTCGCCCATTCCCGCGGATCATAGGGCGCGAAGCCGAACTGCGGATCCAATACGATTCGGTCCACGCATTTGAGGTACTTGTCGATCTCCTTGGAGTCGTGATCCTTGACCGCGCGCTGGACAAAGCGGACCACGTCGGTCAGCGGCTCGGCCTGGCCGATGCCCGAGCAGGCGAGCTGGTTGAGCGGAAAATTGACCGCCACAAAATCAGAGAGGCTCAGCGGCGTGGGCAGGCCCTCTCCGACCTTGCCCTGGGGCGCGATCTTGGGGCCGATCTGGCCGAGCAACGACCAGTAGGCGTCGAAGTATTGGCCGTGGGTGATCAGCAGGCAGCGCTCGTCCGTGACCAGATAGAGGTTGGGAAAGGCCACCAGCAGCTTGTTGCACTTGCCAACCAGCCCCTTGAGGAACACATCGCCGTACTTGTATTTGTCCGGATCGTCCAAGGGTAGGCTGGGGTTGACGTGGGGCAGCACGAACGCCGGTCGAGAGGCATTACGCGTGCTGCGCAGGTCGAGCACGCCGGGCACCGAGAAGCGAAACTTGCGCGGATTCTCGCCCTTGGCCACCGGCTTGACCACGTTGATCTCGTGTTCGAGCAGATGCCAGATGTCCGCGTCGTGGTTTCCGGGAATATAGACGATGTTCAGTTGCGGCCGATCCTGGCACAGCCGATCAAAGAATTCGTGCGCCTTGGAGTAGGTCTGTTGATAGCTCGAGATCGAGAAGTCCAGCACGTCGCCGAGCAGCACCAGATAGTCCAGGTCCGCTCCAAGGGCCTTGTCCAGGTCGGAGTAGATGCTGTGATTGCCCACCAGGCTGCACTCGGGATCGCCGAAGTGCAGATCGGAAATGATCGCTGTACGCATTTGCGCCTCCGCCGGTAAGGGAAAATAGATGAATAACATATATATATTGCATGACAAGTAATTTCGCAAGGGCTGAGGCAATCGGTTCGAATTATCTGATAGCTCTGCGAGAACTTTGGGATATGATTGCCCAATCCGCATCGCGGACAATCGTTTTAGTCGGCGAGGGAAAGATGGAACAACGCGGCGCGTACAAGTTCGAGTTCCCGCAGGGCTACAACAAGTTTCACCCCAAGCAGCTGTCCAACTACCAGCTCAATCGTTGGTACTCCATGGGCTACGCGCGGCTGGAGGATATGCAGCGCGTGGGCGCCAAGGTCGAGACTTTCGACGACTGGAAGCGCGAGATGCTCGCGTTGGCCGATGCGGCGCTGGCCGACCGGCGGCTGGCTGTGCCTGCGCGCCGCAGCGTTCGAGCCGCGCATCCAGCGCGTGATCGCCTCGGCCATTGCCTACGATTACATGCGCTTTCCCAATCTCGTGGCCCAGCAGCTGGGCATGCTGTTCTTCAACCACTTCCGTGATTTTAGCGACCGGGTGACATTGAGCAAAATGAAGAAGGATCCGATGCACGCCTGGAGCATCGGCCAGATGCTCTACATCACGAACACCACATTGCCGATGCAGGGGCTGGACACCATCAAGCAGCTCAGCGCCGCCAACCTCTGCTCAGATCGCGTGACCCAGGACGTGCTGATCCTCACCGGACGCAACGATCACTTCATCCCGTTCAAGATGCACAGGCAGCAGGTCAGGGCGCTTTGCAACGCCCGTTCGCTCACTGCCGAAGTCTTCACCCGCGAGACCCAGGCGCACAACCACTGCCAGGTGGGCAATATCGGCCTGGCGCTGAAGACCATGGCCGATTGGATCGATCGATTAACTGATTCTTCCGGAGCTGATGGAAAGTGATAAACCACAAAACCGGGAAAGCTCACCTGACCGGACAGTGAGGATGCAGGCTAGGTTTTGTACAGGCAGGATCGGACGTGCTATACAAGGTTGGGCGGGAGATGTTGAGCGGAGCGATGAACCATGGAAGCTGAAAGGAGGTCGCCGTTTGGGACTTATAAAGAATCTTTTTGGCCTCGGCGAGCCGGAACCTATTCCGAACCTGGGGAGAAATGATCTCTGTTGGTGCGGAAGCGGAAAAAAGTACAAGAAATGCCACATGGAATCGGACGGAAAAATGCGCTCTAAGCTCATGGCGAAAAATTGTAAAACCGCCTCTTGAGGCACCTCTCGAAGGTGAGTTTCACCTTCCGGAAATAAAGCGCTGAAAAGTCCCCGGGATTATTTTTAACACCTCATTTTCTATTTTGACCGCGACAATATAATTTTTTTCTAACGCCCTTCATGAAGAAGGCAAGCCGCACCCTGCTGGAAAAAAAGGGTTTTTGTAGATCCGTCGCTTCTCGCCCTGCATCACCGGGCTAGATCTCCCAGCGCCCCTCGATGAACTTGAGCATCACCGGCAGGAACAGCACGCCGGAGAAGAAGCAGCAGACGATGCCGATGGTCAGCAGCTGGCCCAGGGAGGCCAGGGCGATGTACGAGGCGAAGATGATCGTGCCGAAGCACAGCATGGTGGTCAGGCTCGAAAGGAAGATCGCCCGGCCGGTGTGAGTTACGGCCATCTCGATGCGGTTTTCCTTTTCCATGCGATAGCGGTGGATCATGTGCACGCCGTTGTCCACGCCGATGCCGATGATCATTGGCACCACCGAGACGTTGGCCAAGTTGAACTGCTCGTGGAAGAAGGCCAACATCCCGACCATCCACAGCGTGCCAAAGGCCAGTGGTATCAACGCCAGCATCACGGTGCGTAGTCGGCGGAAGTCGATCAGCAGCAGCACGATCACCGCGGCCACGCATAACCAGACCGAACTTTGGAAGTCCTGTTTGACCTCGGTGACGATCGCCAGGAAAATCGAGGCCGTGCTGACGATGTTCTCGTCGACCTGCTTGACCTCGCGGATGATTCGCTTGAGGAAGGTCTCGTTCCACACGTCCTGGGACGGGTAGGAATAGAACAGCACGTTGCCGTTGAAGCCCACGTATTGGTCAACCAGCTCCGGCGGCAGGTCGGACCAGCGCAGCGGTCGGCCGTCGGCCGAGGCCTTGAGATGGCCCAGCAGCGCGGCCGCCTCGTCGCCGATCTCACGTTGGAAAGCCGTTGCTCCCGCGAGTCGTAGCGGATCGCCCTCAGCGGCGCGCACCTCGCCAAGCAGACGGTCCAGGGCGGCCAGGGTCAGTCGCGCCTGGTCCTCGACATCCCAGTCCGAGCCGATGATCGCCAGTTCGAGGATCGCCTGAACCTCGCCGCGTAAATAGCCCAGCGACGAAACCAGCGCCGTTGTGTCCTGGGCAAGAAACTGCGTGTCGGAGTCGGGTCGGCTGAGTACATTGACCCGCGAGAGTGGTTCGATCGCGTCCCTGGCGATAGCCAGTTTGCGTCCCTGTTCCAGGGGTAAGTAGTCCGACAGCGACTCGCTCTCCGAGATCGTGGGCAACTGGTCCAGCTCCACGGCCCGCGCCTTGATCTGCGAGAACAGCTGCTCCTGCTCGTGCATCTCAATGGCGGCGAGCAGGTTGCGCTCCCAGCTCATCAGCGGCGGAAGGTTGGGGCTGCTAAGCGCGTAGCGCGCGATGCGCGCCGAGCGTTGGACCACGCAATCGGGGCAGCCGAAGTGGAACAGGCTGATGAAGTAATCGACGCTGCGGCCGAACTTCTCCTCAACGTAGTCGTTGGCCTTGATCCCCGGACTGTTCAGGGGTTCAAGCTCACGGTAGTTGTAGTTGAACTTACTTTGGCTGGCGAAGATCAGCATCACCAAGCTGAAGGCCATCAGCACCACGAACGTCGGACGGTGGTGGCGCGTGATGAAACGGGCCAGCCTGCCCAGCGGCAGCAGATCGGTGAGATTGCGCGCCTTGATCTTGGGCGGGAATCTGTGGTCGCGCATGGCGATCGATGCGGGCAGCGTAGTGAGCATAATAATCAAGGTGAAGATGATCCCGCAGCCCGCCACAAACCCGAGCTGGGCGATGCCCTGGAAGCGCGCAATCATCAGCGCCAGAAACGCTCCGGCAGTGGTCAGCCCGCCGGTGACGACTCCGGGTCCGGCGCCGGTTATCGCGCGGCGCATGGCGCGATCCACGTCGATCTTGCCCGTGGTGTCCATGATTCGCTTTAGCTCTTCGCCGTAGCGGATCACCACGTGAATCGAGAAGTCGATCCCCAACCCGAGCAGCATTGCGGCGAAGAACGCTGTGGTAAAGCACAGGTAGCCGATATAGAGGTAGGTGATGCCGAAGGTCCAGATCAGCGTCTGTAGCAGCGCCGAGCCGACCAGGAACAGATCGGAGAAACGGCGGAAAAAGATCAGAAAGACCAGCATCACCAGCACGTAACTCAGGATCGAGGTCAGCAGCATGTCGTGGACGATCGCCTGGTGCTCGTCGCTCATTACCGCGATGTTGCCCGCGATGCGCACCTCGACCGCTCTGTCGGGCATTTGCTCGGAGACCCGCTGCACGCACTGCTCGATGTATCGCATCACCGCGGTGTTGAACACGTAGTCGTCACCCGGGTGCGAGGGCATCATCATCAGCATCAGCGTGGTGCCGGCCTCGTTGTCCAGATAGCCGTCGCCCATGGCGGCCGAGTCCTCGCCGTTGCCCACGAACATCCGCAGCAGCGCATCGCCCGGATCAGCGTCCTCGGGTCGACCGCCGACGCGCAGGTAGTCGTGCTGTAGCTCGAAGAAATTTTGCAGCCCCTCGAGCTGATCGACTGCGGCCTGCGGGTCGTCGATGTCGTTTTCCTCGACGATCTCGCGGTCGAGGATTTCGGCGAACCCGCGCACGAACGGCGCCAAATGCAGGTTGCTAAACGTCTGGCGCAGCTCGGGCTCGCGGCGGCCTAAAAAATCGACCAACTCGCGCAGGTCGTCGGGCTGCGCATAGAGCAGCATGTGGTCGAGGAAAAAATCGGTGTCCACGCGAAAGGTCACGCGGTTGACGATCTCCGGGTCGGCCAACAGCTCGGGCTTGAGTTGGTGGGCAAAGCGCCGCACCGTTGCCGGCTCGTCGGCGGTGAGCACCACGAATACGTAGTCCATGCTGCCCATGCTCTCAAGCACATCGATCACCCGCCGCACCTCGGGATTTTCGTCGGAGAGCAGCTCTAAAAATCCGAGATTGATCGTCAACCGGGAGGCGCATACGCCGAAAAACGCGGTGATCGCCAGCGATACCAACATCACGACCAATGGTCTGCGTGAGCAGAGCTTGGCCAGAGCGTCGAAGATTCGGTATCGCATTTTTTCGGCAACGTCCTCGGCTGAGAATTGAGGGCAAAATGTAGCACATCGCCGCGCGGGGCGTCATCATCGGCACGGCAATCGCTTCACGCGACGCCTTGCTGACGGTACAATAAATGCCCGACCCAAGGAGAGCCGATGAACAAAATTGCGCTGTGCGCTCTGGCCCTGCTGTTGATTATACCGACCCTTGCCGCGGCCGACAGTTTCGAGGTGCTGACCAGCGCCCAGGGCGTGGGACCGTTGAGCGCGCCGCTGATGATTGATCCGGGAACGGCCTGCGCCTTTGATGCGGGCAAATCCACGCTGATCTGCATTCAGGCCGGAAGCACGAGCGGGCCGCAGAGTATCGCGGCCAAAGCCGAGCTGGATCCGCAGCAGGTCTGTCCGATTTTGGCGCTACACGACGGCACGGTGCTGGTGGCCGGGGCTGCCCAAAAGGACGGCAGGCTGTTGGTGCTCAGCTTCGATTTGCAGGCGGGCTCGTCAACGGTTTGGGACAGCGGCCTGTCCGCTGGTCCGGGGATCGTGGCCGCGCCGGAGCTTATCAACGGCGTGTGGCTGCTGCAGGACGCGCAGCGGCTGATCGCCCTGCGCCCCGGCGAGAAGCAGGTGGTGTTCCAGCAGCCGGGCTGGGGCCTGCCCAGGCGCGTGGACGCGCTGGTGGGCACCGACGCCTGGCGTAACGCGATTCAAGGCGAGCTGATCTGGATCGCGAGTCCCGATCAACTCGTGGCGCGCAGAATCGCGGACGGCGAACAGATGCGCAGCGCCAAGCTCGATGCACCGGCCGTGGCCGCGCCGGTGTTCCACGAGCAGATCGTTTTTGTGCCCGGCGAGCGCGAGTTGACCGCTTTCAATGCCGCGGACGCGAGCAAACGCGGATCGCTGCCCGGCGGCATGCTGCCCGGGTCCGAGCCAATACTGGTCTTTCCCGAGGGCCGTGCCTTTTACGCTTCGACCCGCGGGCTGCTGTGCTTTAGGCCCCAGAGCCTGCGCGTGCGCTACAACTACCCGGTGCCCGGCGAGTACGTCTTACTCGACGGCGATGAGAGCTGGCGTTTCGTGCATCATTACACCAAGGCCACCGACGGTCGGCCGCGAGCCTCGATCTACCGCCAGAAGGTCAAGAGCGCCCAGCTCCACGGCGGGGTCGAGTTCGAGCCCCCGGGCTCGGCGCTGCACGTGCAGATCGGTGAGCGGCTGGTGATCGAGATGGCATCGGGGAAACTCTACAGCCTCGAAGCCGTTGACCTGGTGCCCCAAGCCGAGTACGCGGTGGGCGAACAGCCGCTGAGCGGCATCGCGGCGATCGGCACGACCATCGCGGTCAGCGATCAGAATAAGTTGGTTTTACTGAAGCTGGTGCGGTGATAGATGAGGTTCGGACTATAAAGCCTTGTCATACAATCGCGTCAGATCTTCCATCAATGAATAGACTGTAGTAGACGGATTGCTGACCTCAGGTCGCTTTGCACTAATATGTAGTACCTGTAGATTACGGGCCCTGCCATCGGCATCAGACATTTGTGGAAGCAAACGCTCGTAGAGTCCATTCATAGATTTTTTATATCCTGGAATGTATGTTTTCAATTTACGAACTAGCTGTTTTCCCTCTATCTCAGCGTGTTGTTCATCGAAGTGTAATAGATACCAGAGCTCGAAGCATGGATTGGAAAAGGCGATCTTGATTCCGTTGGACTCGGCGAGCTGTATTGCTATATCGATTTTCGGGCGATTATCGTAATCAAATACGCACCATGTCGCATCATAAGGCAGGCGTTCTCTCTCACTTTCTTTCTTCTTATCAAGGGCGAATCTCACAAGGTTGCAGGGGTCGGTTCGTCTGCCCTTGCCTGGAACGATCTCAAACAGCGGACTCGGCCTTCGCCGTTTTTGCTGTTGTTGAAATCCACGCAGATAATTGGGTTCGGTTTTTGTACCTTCACATGCGATCAAAATTCGAGGTCTCGGATTAATTTTCTTGATTGATTTACGTCTTCTCCGAGACAAAGGATTAGTCCCCATTCTGTTCAAGGAACGGGATCGCTCCGTAACGGCCCATCAGGTAGCCTTTGCGGATATCCTCTTTATTGCGAATCTTGATGTCCCACAGCGAATACAGCTTGGTGGCGCTGTCCTCGCCTTTTTCAGTGAACCAAATTTGATCACGGCGCAGCAGCTTCCTATCGAGTAAACCCGCGTCGTGGGTTGCGAAGATCAGTTGTGCGTTTTTAGGGTTCGTTTTGGGATTATGGAAAAGCCCGATCAGCCAACGGGTCAGCAATGAATGCAAGCGGGCGTCCAATTCGTCGACGATTAAGACGCTGCCTTTATATAACACTTTAAAAAGAGGTCCTGATAAGGTATAAAACTTTCTGGTGCCATCGGATTCTTCATTGAGCGTAAATTCAATATTTGCAGGGTTTCCCTTCAAATCGACGCCGCTATGGATGGTTGTAGTGTCGTAGTTATACTTAACCTTATCGGTAAATTCATTTTTAAGTGAAGGTCGATTAAATATCTTTGATATTGCAGTAACAAATTCATACTGATTTTCGGTAAGCGGGACCTTACTAACATTGAAATCAACTATACCTAAGTCGGCTTTCTTTAAATAATTAAGAATGAACTTATGGGCCACGCTTTGTAATGCAAGTTCATTGGTAAAGATAGGATTATTAGTATCAATTGTCTCAGGGATTATTTTTTCTAAATAAGTCCGAAAATAATCAGTCACGTTTTCGGTGATTTCATTATTGAACTGTGATGCCACGGATAGAAACAGCGAGTCAGGGCGTGTAACGCTCTGGATCGATTTCCACTCCCCTTGCCAGGCAGTTCCCTTTTTATACTGGTAGCCTTCTTTATTTTTCGCTTTGGAGAATCTGCGGTCGAAAACAAGGGCCTGTTTTTTCGATTGACGAATCTTTAGCCACTCCCGGTGTACACGATGATTGTCAATCTCGAAACCATAATCATATTCGATTCCCTCATATATGAACACCAGATTGAAGTAGCTTGGTTTATCGATACACCCTTGGTCGATTTTGAAAGGCCTTCTGGCTATTTTCTGGTCAGTACTCCCTTGCTTGACCGAGTTGAGAACAAAACTTCTCATGAAGAAGAAGGCATCGATCAGATTGGATTTGCCAGAGGCATTGGCGCCGTAGATCGCGGCCGTTTTCAGCAGGGAAAGATTGCCGGAGGCGGATTCCGGCTGAAAGACGTTCTCCGGGTTTTCGGAGGCCTTGGAGGCCAGCATGCTGAACGTCACGCGCTCTTTAAAGGAGAGGAAATTGGCAACGCTGAACTCGATAAGCATCAGTGCAGGCCTTGGTGTTGCGACGTTGTGAGTTTAGAGCTATTGGCTTGCGCCAACAAGAATAGGGCTATTTTATGCAACCAAATGCCACGAAGTCAAGCAAAAACGAACGGGGCTGATTTTTTAAAGCTCAAGCACGCCGATGGGGCGCGGGCCGCCCGATTCGATCTTGATTTTGGCGCCGCGGCGGCGTGAGCTGTCGGCCAGATCGTCGAGCACTTTTTCGGCTTCGCGGCCTTCGAGCAGCCGGGTCTGGAACAGCACGTCGGGGTTGCGGTTTTGGGTGTGGATCGGGATGAACTCGATCCGCGCCAAGCGTTTATCCTCGATTACGACCTGGGCCATCATGGCGAACTCCGCGCGGTTGTTGCCCGTGCCGAAGGTGCCGTTGCCCAGCGAGTAGATCACCGGTTTGCCCTCGATCATGCCCACCGGCTGCATGATGTGCGCGCCGTCGCCCACGATCAAGTCGGCCCCCGCATCGAGCACCTCGCGGGCGATTTGCTGCATCTTGGCCGTGGGGCTCGATTTGTAGTTCTTGCCCCAGTGGAAGTGGACGATCACCACGTCGGCGTGGGTGCGCATGCGGCGCACGTCGGGTTTTATTAAATCGAGGTTGAGCGGCGCCTGGTCGCCGCGGCTGCGGAACGTGCCCGAGCCGTAGTAGGCCAGCAGCCCGACCTTGGTCCCTGCCACGTCGAACAGCAGGCCGCGGCGCGCCGCATTCTCGTTCATGCCCGCGCCCGCATGCTGCAGCCCGGCCTGCTCGCACAGATCGAGGATCTGTTGCAGCCCGCCATCGCCGCAGTCGCGGGTGTGGTTGTTGGCCAGCACCACCGCGTCGTATCCCGCCCGACGCAGGGCGTCCAGGCCCTCGGGGCGCATGTGATAGGCGTATTTCTTGCTCTGGCGATCGCAGCGCTCGTTGGTCACCGCCACTTCGAGGTTGACCACGGCCACGTCCGCGTCGCGCACCAGCGGCGCCAGGCCGGCCAGGGGATAGTCGTAGCCGTGGGCGTTGATAAACGGCAGGGCCAAATCGTCGAGCATCGTGTCGCCGACAAACAACACGGTGACCGCTGCGTCGCCGCGGTTCTCGATCTGCGCGCGCACCGGCTCCGGGCCGCTGATTTCGACCGGCTCGTCGCACGCGCCGAGCAGCACAACGGCCGTCAGCACCAGTAATAAAAGCGGGATGCGTCTCATTTCGTTGGCAGGCTATGGGAGCGCACAGCGCCTGTCAATGAGCTGTCCCGCATGCTAATTTTCCAGGCTGACGGAGGGAATGTGGATTATCGGCCGATCGTCGAGCACCTGACGCGCAACGACGCGACCCTCGGCGCGCTGATCGAGAAAATCGGTCCGCCGCGGATCAGCGGGCCGCGCGATCCGTTCCGCAACCTGCTGTTCGCCATTGTCAATCAACAGCTCTCAATGAAGGCCGCGCGCACGATCCACTCCAGGCTGGTCGAGCTATTCCCGAGCCGTCGACCGACACCGCGACAGATGGAGGCGATCAGCGACGAGCAACTGCGCAAATGCGGGCTCTCGGGCCGCAAGGTCGAATATGCACGCAGCCTGGCGCGGGTCGCCCAAAGCGGCGAGATCAGCGCGCGTCGTCTGCAAGGGCTGGATGACGAACAGGTGATTGAGCTGCTGACAGCGATCAGGGGGATCGGCCGCTGGACCGCGGAGATGTACTTGATCTTCGGGCTGGGGCGGCCCGACGTGCTGCCGGTGGACGATCTGGGGCTGGTCAAGGGGATCGAGCAGATCTACGGCCTCAAGGCGCGGCCCGATCCAACGCGCATCCGGCGCATTGCGCAGCCCTGGCGGCCCTTTCGCAGCTACGGCACTTGGTACGTTTGGAACCGTCCGGACTGACGCGCGACTACTTGACGCCCCCAAGCTTTGTGACCACGTATTTTTCGTCCACGTAGCGGCCGATCTTAACGCGGATCATGAACGTCTGATCCAACCAGAACAGCGCCCAGGGATCGCCCTCGTTTTCGCGCACCCAGGAGTAGCCGCTCTCCGAGCTGTCCGTGGCCAGGGCCAAGTCGGTGGAGGTCTGCTGCAGGCCCACGGCGAACGCGCCGCTCATGGTCACAGTCTCGGACATCTCATACTCTTCCCACTGGTTCCAGAGGATCGGGTCGATGCCGTCGGAGTAGACCGGCTGGCCTGTGGGGCCGCCGGCGATGGTGGCGTTGTAGATCTTGATCTCGCAGAAATCGGGCGTGCCCGGCGGATTCATGAGGGCTCCATCGTTCCACATCATCGTGATGCTCAGCACGTCGTAGTCGGTGTCGGCCTCGGGATCAAAGGCGTTGACCCCGATGCCGTTATCGTCGGAGAAATTGAGGTACCAGTTGCGACCGCCGTCGTCGTAGATCATCTCGCGTTCGCAGTATTGGGTCAGTTCGATGCAGGTCTCGCCCTCAAAGCAGGGTTCGCCGGTGGTGTCGCAGTCGTCGGCGATCTCGTCGCACGACTCCTGGCCGTTGCAGAATACGCCGTCGTCCTGACACGGCGGAGTCGGCGTGCCGCACATGTCGTCGGTCTCGATACAGAACTCCTCGCCGTTGCAAAAGGCGTCATCGTCCGGGCAGGGCTCGTCGCCGGGCTGGCACTGGTGTTCGATGCACTGTTCGGCGCCGTTGCACCACAGCCCGTCGTCGCAGTCCGACGGGTCGTCGCACGGTCCCAAGTCGTCGTCATCGTCGTCATCGTCGTCGATGTCGTCATCATCATCATCAATGTCGTCATCGTCCGAGTCATCGTCGTCTGAATCATCGTCGTCCGAATCGTCGTCGCCGCGGCCGCCGATGGTTGCGTCCTCGTCGCTGGAGCTGTCGCAGGAGGCCAGGGCCAGCAGCAGGCCCAGGGCCATCAGGACCGACAGGATAATCAGCAGCTTGGTTCTCATCTTGATCTCCACTAAATGATCGATCTGCGCCCGATTCTATCCAATGCCCCGTTGCAGGTAAAATAGTGACCGTGTTTAATCCGATGATACAGGCATGCTTGCCGTAGCTTTGGAGGATCTCCATGCACGATAAACGGCTGTTTCCCGGTCTGATGATCGCCCTGGCGCTGATCGTTTTTTTACTGTTGCCGATCGGATGCGTGGACTGCGGCAGCTCGAACGACGACGACCTCGACGACGACGAGCACCCCTGCGACCGCCAGTGTTACTTGACGTTCCTGGATGGGTCCATCGTCTGCCAGGATCAGTTGATCGAATGCGTGGATGCCTGCGACGAGTACGACCAGGCGTGCATCGATGCCTGCGAGGATGTGCTCAACGATTGTGGGATCGCGGCCTACGAACGGTTGATCGTCTGCGCGCAGCAGTGCGGCGACTGTCTGGATGACTACTTCGTCTGCCTCGAGGATTGCCCGGACGAGGACCCGGATTTAACAGAGTGCCGACACGCCTGCAATAGCGCTATGTACTCCTGCGGGGGCTGGGACGCCGCGTGCTTCGACGGTTGCGAGAGCCGCTTCAACAACTGCATCGACGAGGACTGCTACGGCTATGACCCGGCGTGCACGGCCGATTGCCGCAAGGAAGCCTATATCTGCCAGCAGGATTGCCTTCAGTAGCGCAACTCAGGGCCGGGGTGCGATAAATTCCAATGGCCGCGGGTTTGGGCTAGACTATCTTCCCAATGATCGAGAACAGCGCAAACCAGGCGTCGAGCGGTTTTTCCACAGCAGCTGCCATGGAATTTCTTCGCGAGTTGGCCCAGCCGCGACTGGTGGGCAGTACGGCTGAGATCAAGGCCCGCGAGCTGATCGAGAAGCGTCTTAAAGGGCTGGGCCTGGACGTGGTCAAGCAGCGCTTCGCCTTCTGGCCGTTCTTCCAATGGCTGGCGGTCAAGACGCTGCTAATCGTGCTGATCCTCTACCTGATAACGCTGTGGGCCGTGGCGCCGCAGCACCCGCTGGCCGCGGCAATACTCGCGCCGCTGGCGCTGGCGCTGTTGGCGTTGACCATGATCTCCCAGCAGCGCTACGAGCGTCGGATCTGCGAGCTCGACCCGGCGGTCGAACACCCGCTGCTCTCGGCGCTGTTGCCCTCGGTGGCCACGCGCTTTGAGACCGAGAATATTTTAACGACCATCCAGGGACCGGGTGCGGAGCAGTGGTCGCCGCACCTGCTGCTGATGGCGCACACCGACACCAAGAGCCAGAACATCAGCATCGTGGCGCGCATCATTTCGGTGATCGGCGGTCTGTTGATGACCTTGCTGATCACGGTGTTGCTGATCGTCGGCGCGTTCGTGCCCGAGGCGGCCGGCTCGCCGTGGCTGCGCGTGCCGCTGAGCACCGCGCTGTTGATCGACATCGGCCTGGCCCTGGCGCTGATCCGCCTGACCGTGCACAACGAGTCGCCCGGCGCATTGGACAACGGCGGATCGTGCACCGTGCTGATGGAAACCGCGCGAGTGCTGTCGCAGCAGCCGGAGCTGATCCAGGGGATGCGCGTGAGTTTCGCCTTTACCGGCGGCGAGGAGCTGGGCCTGGCCGGATCGCGCGCGCTGGTCGCGCAGCTCGAGCAGCACCTGGGCTCGCGCGAGCGGCTGCTGGTGCTCAACCTCGACGGGGTCGGCGCGTCGGGTAACGCGCTTTTAACCGCCGAGGCCGGATTGATCCCCAAGGGGATTAACGCCGACCTGGTGAAGCTGGTCAGCGATGCGACGGCCGAGCGCGGAATCAAGCTGCGGGTGCTCAAGGTTGTGGCCGGCGGCGAGGCGGACCACATTCCGTTTCTCGAGATCGGCGTCCAGGCCGTGACCTTGGCGCACTTCTCGCGCGACACTTTGGCCGTGCACACCGACCTGGATACCCTGGACAAGGTCGATCCGCAGCGCCTGGCCCAGGCTCACGAGATCATCCTCGCCGTGCTCGACCGGCTGCGACAGCCCGCGCCGCGCAATGCAGTATCGGAGGGATCATGCCCGACCCAGAAGACTTCACAGTAAGTCTGCAAACGATCCGACGGCTGCTCGTCGCCGGCTACCCGTTGCTCCAGGTACTCAGTTGGGAGGAGGAGCGGGTGGTGCGCCACCTGACGCAGCTTGCGCAAAGCGGGCTGACCTCGCAACGGAAGATCGGAATCTGGAGCGTTACCCAGGGCTGGCAGGGCCAGATGGAAGACCGGAATGTCCATGAGATCACCGAGGCGCTGACCAACACAATCGAGGCTCAAGGCGATTGGCTGTTCATATTCAAGGACGTCCACCCCTACCTGATGGGCGATCCGCTGGTGATCCGCCGCGTGCGCGACACGATCAACGCGGTACGCGGCACCGACAAGAGCGTGATTCTGCTCGGGCCGATCATCTCGATTCCCGAGGAGCTGCAAAAGGACGTCAGCGTGGTCGATTACGACCTGCCGGGCGTCAACGAGATCGAGCCGGTGCTGCTGCGTGCGGTGGAGGAATGTGCGATCAAGCATGGCAAGCTGGTGAGCATGCCGATGGGCCCGGATCGCGAGTTGTTCTTCCGCGCGCTGCTGGGTCTCACCGAGTGGGAGATCGAGAACGTCGCGCGCAAGATCATCATTGAGACCGGCACCTTCGGCTTTACCTCCATCGACTACATCCTCGAGGAAAAGCGTCAGATTTTACGCAAGACCGAGATCCTCGAGTTCCACCCGCCGGCCTTCAGCATGGAGCAGGTCGGCGGCTTGGAACGCTTTAAGGAATGGTGCGAAATCCGGCGCGAGGGATTCAGCGAGGGCGCGCAAAAGTTCGGCCTGCCCCGTCCCAAGGGGATTCTGATCACCGGCATTTCCGGCTGCGGCAAATCGCTGGCGATTCAGGCCGTGGCCCACCAGTGGCAGATGCCGCTATTACGATTGGACATGGGCCGGGTGTTTGCCGGGTTCGCCGGCAGTCCTGAGGAGAGCATGCGCCGTGCGATCAAGACCGTCGAGGCCGTGGCCCCGGCGATCCTCTGGATCGACGAGATCGAGATGGGCGTCTCGGTCTTTTCCGACTCGGTCGAGTCCGGCTCGACCTCACGGATCTTCGCCAGCTTCCTGACCTGGATGCAGGAGAAGACCGCGCCGGTATTCATCGCCGCCACGGCCAACGACATCGACCGCCTGCCGCCGGAGTTCATCCGCAAGGGGCGTTTCGACGAGGTGTTCTTCGTCGACCTGCCCAACTACAACGAGCGCAAGGATATCTTCCGCATCCATATGGAGAGCCGCGGCAAGGAGGCCAGCGAGACCAGTTACGAGGGGCTGGCGCGCCACTCCGAGGGCTATTCCGGCGCGGAGATCGAACAGGCGATCGTCTCGGCGCTCTACCGCGCCTATCACGAGCATCGAGCCCTGGTGATACAGGATATCTACGTTGCGCTGCGTCGCACCGTGCCGCTGTCGGTGACGATGAAAGAGCAGATCACCAACGTCAAGCGCTGGGCCGAGAAGCGCGCGGTCAAGGCCAGTTGAGGCCCTTGCCCGATGACCGATAATACCCCTATCCTAACCCACGCCGTTATCGGCCCAGAGTACGACAACAACCGCCCGGGGATCTTGAGATGAGAGCTAGATTGTTTGTGATGATTGCCGCGGCCCTTGTCGCGTTTCCCAGCGCCGCACCGGCACTTTCGATCATCGATCAGGACCCGCACATGGGGACCTTCAAGATGGTGGTCGACGAGCCGCTGATCGTGCAGTTCGACGCGCCGGTCAATCCGGCGACCCTCGACGACTCGACGTTCTACGTCACGGTCGTGGGCGGGGGCGCCCACGTCGCCGGAACGCTGAGCCTGGACGCGGCCGACAGCGTGGTCTTTACGCCCAGCGCGCCCTGGCCCTGGGCGCAGCGCCAAGAGCTGCACGTAACATCGGGGCTGCTCTCCAGCGGCGGCTTGGCGTTCGACGGCGTCTACCCCTTCGGCGCGCAGTTCATCGCCAACATCCCCAACGACCTTGAGCCCGACAACTGCGCCGAGATCGAGATCGACTTCGAGAACCTGAATTTCGACGAGCTGTTCGACCAGTTCAGCGGCTGCTTCATCGAGTCGAACATGCTCACCTCGTGGAAGAACATCGACCCCGAGTCCACGGTGCTCGAGGACTACTACACCTACACCGGCTGCTCGGCCACCGAGGCCTGGAAGTGGACCACGGGTTCGCCCGAGGTGATCATCGCCGTGATCGACGACGGGCTGAACTCCTACGCCGACCCCGAGCTGCGCGACAACCTGTTCCTCAACCGCGGCGAGCTCGAGCTGCCGCGCATCGGCGACACGCCCTGCGCCGACTACGACTGCAACGGCGACGGCCGCTTCAACTGGCGCGACTATGCCGACGACAACCGTCTGGCGGGCTACGCCAACCCGTACCCCGACGCGATCCTCGAATATTTCCAGGACGGAGTGGACGACGACGGCAATGGCCTGATCGACGACATCAGCGGCTACGATTTCTTCCGCATGGTGCCCGAGGCCCTGGGCGTGCCGCAGTTCCCCGAGGGCAAGCACGGCGGCGACCGCGCCAAGGACTGCGCGGGCGTGGGCAACAACAACGAGGGCAACCGACCCGGCGTCTGCCCCAACTGCACGGTGCTGCCGATCCGCGTCTCCTCGGCCGTGCTCGGCGATTTCAACATCATGTCCGCGGCCGCAAGCTATGCCAACTCGATGGGCGCGCAGATCATCGAGATGGCGATGGGCAGCCTCGATTGGTCGATGGAGGCCGAGCAGGTGTTTATCGACATCTACCGCAACGGCACGCTGACCATCGCCGCCTCAGGTGACGAGAACGGCTATCACCACATCTGGCCGGCGATGGCCGAGCAGGCGATGTCGATCAAGGCCATCCTGCCGATCCCCAACCTCAATGTAGACGGCTGGATCTTCGATATCGCGACGTTCCTGGAGAGCTACTGCACCAACTACGGCGCGCGGATTACGCTCACGGCGCCCACCGGCGCGTGCAGCTCCCACGCCACGGCGATCACCGCCGGCTGCGCCGGGCTGCTGCTCAGCCGCGCCTACGATCTGGGGATCGACCTGAGCCCCAACGAGATCAAGCAGCTTTTAACCATGACCGCCGACGACATTTTCGAGCGCTGCATCACGATTATGCCCGGCGGCTGCAAACCCGGCTGGGACGAGCACTTCGCCTACGGCCGCGTCAACGTGCGCTCGGCGCTGCTCGCCCTGGGCGAGGACGAGTTGGGCCTGCCGCGGCGCATCCCGCCCGAGACCGAGATCAACTCGCCGCGCTGGTTCAGCACCTTTGATCCCAACGAGACGCCGACCCTCGATATCGGCGGCCGGGTTTACGCCCGCGGCGAACCGTACCAGTACGTGGTCGAGTACGCGGCAGGGGTCGAGCCCGACGACGAGCGTTTCATAGAAATCGAGAGCGGCACGGGCAGCTCCGAGACCAACGGCGTGCTGGCCACGCTGGACCTGGTGGAGATCTTCGACGCCGAGTATTTGGCCGCGCCGCCGAGCGATCCCGACGACTTCACCGTCACCCTGCGCGTGCGCTCCACGACCTACGACGCCCTGGGCAACCCGGTTTACGGCGACGACCGCCGGGCGATCGCACTCAAGGACGACCGCCGTCCCGACACCGGCCTGGTCGACGGTTTCCCGATCAGCATCGAGGGCTCGGGCGCCTCGTCGGTGGTGCTTTACGACCTGCTGGGAAGTGGCGCCGGACGCCTGGACGTGGTGATGGGTGCGGGCGACGGACGGATTTACGTCTTCCGCTACAACGACGAGATCGGCACCTGGGAGATCGCGCCGGGCTGGCCCGTCGATTTGACTCTGCCCGGCAGCCTGTGGCGCGACGGCGTGATCGGTACTGTGGCCGTGGCCGACCTGTTCGGCAACGGCACGCCGTTTATCGTGGCCGCGACTTTCGGCGGCAACGTGTTCGCGGTTTGGCCCGAGGGCAACGAGCACCTCGACGCCCAGGGCGATTCGCAGCCGTACCTCGACGGCTTCCCGGTCAAGACCCTGGACCGCGATCCGTACCCGGCCATCGACTTTGCCCACGGCAGGCAGATCATCACCTCGCCGGCGGTTGGCGACCTGGACCTCGACGGTGTGCTCGAGATCGTGGTCACGTCCTATGACCAGCGCTGCTACGTGTGGAAGCCGCTGGACCGCGACCGCGACGGCGAGGCCGACCTGCTGCCGGGCTGGCCGGTGATGGTCAAGAGCCTCGACGGCGTGGTCGAACCCGAGCTGGTCTGCGAGGGTGATCCGTACATCTCGCCGGTGCTCGCCTCGCCGGCGATCGCGATCCTCGACCCGGACAGCGAGGACGAGGACCTCAGCGATTACCCGGTGGTGATTCAGCCCTCGTCCGAGACCTGCGAGGGCGGATCGACGGGGCTCAAGACCAGCCGCGTCTACGCGATCTATCACGACGGCAACGATCATCCCGGCGGGCCGTTCGCACCGGGATGGCCCGCGCTGGTCACGGTGCTCGGCGAGTCGATCCCGATCCCGCCGCTGACCATCGGCTCCACCAGCAGCCCCTGCGTGGCCCACGAGGGCGGCCGGACCTTCATCGGCACGGGCAGCTTCTTCATGCTCCCCGAGCTGATCGAGTACAACGACGGCGAGCTGAAGATCACGCCGCAGGTCTCGTTCGTCGGCATGGGCGCCACGGCCAACCCGACCTTCGCCCACTTCACGCCCAACGGCAGGCTGAACCTGATCATCCCGATGGTCGGCTTCGCCGTGCCCAAGTATTTCCTCAACACCTCGGCCCTGATGAGCTTCGGCCTCAGCGCCTGGGAAGTGACCAACCCGCTGAGCCCCGTTTTCCAGGCGCTGCTCGACGACGCCGACTTCTTCATCAATCCGGTGGTGGGCGACATCGACGGCGACGGCATGCAGGAGACGCTGGCCGGCAGCGGCGGCTACCTGCTGCACGCCTACAACTCCGACGGCGCGGAGCCCGACGACTGGCCCAAGTTCACGCAGAACTTCATCATCAGCTCGCCGGCCCTGGGCGACCTGGACGGCGACGGGCTGCTCGAGGTCGTGCTCAACACGCACAACGGCAACCTCTTCGCCTGGAACACCGTGGCCCCGGCCTGCAGCTCGTCGGGCAGCGCGCCCGAGTGGCCGATGTTCGGGCACGACGAGCACAACACCTCGTTCCTGGGCCACGACGCCACGCCGCCGGGCTCGATCCACAACCTGCAGGCCTGGCAGTCGCACGGACCCGCCGGCCCGACGACCCTGGCGTTCACATCGCCGGGCAACGACTGGTGGTGCGGCTTTGTTACGGACTACGACGTGCGTTACAGCACGGACCCCGAGGCCGACCTCTCCGATCCGCTACAGTTCACAGCTGCGCCGCGCGTACCGTACGCCTCGATCCCCGAGACCAAGGCCGGCGGCGAATTGGTGATGTTCGATGTAGACCTGCCCGACGCGCAGTGGTTCGCGGTGCAGACCGCGGACAGCGCGGGCAACCTTTCGAGGATTAGCAACGTCAGCGGAATCGGCCCGGCGCCCGGCTCGTCGCCGCTCACTCCGGACGACGCTGAGGATAACGATGACGACGAAGACGAGGCCTGCTGCGGAAGCGACTGATACAGCCGTGGCCGGAAGCGGAATGGTCTTCGCCCTACCGGCATATAACGAGGAGCACTGCATCGTCGCCCTGGTCGACGAGATCCTGCGGCTCTATCCGTCCTCGCGCGTGATCGTGGTCGACGACGGATCGTCCGACGCCACGGCCGAGAAGGTCCGGGATCGATTCGGCGACGATCAACGCCTAACCCTGGTGATCCACGAGCGCAACCGCGGGCTGGGCGCGGCCATGGCCACGCTGCTGAGCACGGCCCACAAGTTAACGGGCGACGCGCGGACCCTGGTCTCACTCGACGCCGACGGAACACACCCGCCGCAGGCCGCAGCGCGATTGGTGAACCGGATCGACCAGGGCGCTGACATAGCCGTGGCCTCGCGCTATTGCCAGAGCAGCCGGGTGCGCGGCGTACCGTTGCACCGGCGACTGATCAGCCGCGTCGCGCGATTGCTGGTGCGGCTGACGGTCGGCACGGCCGCGGTGCGCGACGTGACCTGCGGCTATCGCGCCTACAGCCCGGCATTGCTGGAGCGGCTGCAAGGGGCCTGGGGCGCGAAGCTGGTCGAGCGCAGCGATTTCAGCTGCCAGCTCGAGCTGTTGCTCAAGGCGCTGGGGCTCGGCGCGCAATGCGTGGAGGAGCCCTTTGAGCTGCGCTACGACCTCAAACAGGGGCGTAGCAAGATCAGTTTTTGGCGCACGGTGCGCAGCTCGTTGGCCCTGCTGCTGAGCTACCGCCTGGGACGGCTCAAGCCTCGATCCGATGGCGTCGACGGCCGATAACCCGCAAGCCCGACGATCCAGCGCGGCGCTTGCCGCCGCGGCATTTGTACTGCCCTTTGCGCTGTACCTTTTAACCCTGTGCCCCACGCTGTACTTCGGTGATTGCGGCGAGCTGCTGCTGGCGGCGTTCGGTCTGGGCGTGTCCCACGGCCCGGGCTACGTGCTGTTCGAGCAGCTCGCGCACCCCTTCGCATCCCTGCCGATGGGCGAGGTCGCCTGGCGGCTGAACCTGTTCAACGCGCTGGTCGGCGCGGCCTGCTGCTGGCTGCTGCACATGCTGCTGTGCAGCCTGGGCGTGCGCCGCGGCTTGGCGCTGTGCGCGGCCCTGGGCCTGGCCGCGAGCTTTACGCTCTGGGAGCAGGCGACAAAGTTCCGCGTCTATCCCTCGCAGGCGCTGCTGACCCTGCTGGTGATCGTTTGCCTCGAGTGGTGGCGCAGACGCGATCACGATCCGCGACTGCTGGTGCTCGCCGGGTTTGCCACGGGACTGGGCTTTGCCACGCACATGCTGGTCGGCGCCACGGCCGGGATCTGGATCGTTTACCTCGTGCGCTACATCCGGCGCGTGCGGCTGCTGCCGCTGCTGGCCGCGATCGCCGCGGGTTTGCTCGGGCTGAGCCTCTACCTGTATTACCCGCTGCGGGCCAACGCCGACCCGATCATCAACTGGAGCGAGCCGCGCGACTGGCGTTCGTTCCTCGACGTGATGACCCAGCACACCTATAGCGGCAAGATCGGTACGGCCGCGCTGGGCGATAAGGCGGCGCTGCTGCTCACGGTGCTGCGCAAGCTGTGGCACGAGGCCGGTCCGGTCACGCCGCTGCTGGCCCTGGGCGGGCTGGCCGTGCTCTGGCAGCGTAATCGGATGCTGCTGCTGGGGCTGGCCACGAGCTGCCTGCTGCTGCTGGGCGTGCGGCTGAATTACATCGGCGCGATGGAGCACGAGCACGCCTTTGTCTACCTGATTCCGCTAACCATGGCGATGCTGATCGCCGCGGCCATGGCCGTAGATTGGCTGGCCGCGCTGCTCCAGTCGCGACTGCGCGTGGGCGCAGTGGGTGCGTTGGCCCTGGGCTGCCTGCTGTTCGTGCCGCCGCTGGCATCAAATTTTCAGCGCAACGACCTCTCAAAGCATCGGCTGGCCCAGTCCTACTCCCGCGCGCTGCTCAACCAGCAAGATCGGCCGTTCGACCTGTTTCTGCGCGGGGACAACGCGATCTTCGGCACCTGGTACCTCTGCGGTGTGGAGGGCCTGCGGCGCGACGTGACGCCGGTGGTGCACACCGCGTACAACGAGCGCTGGGTCGGCGAGCGCTTTTACGAACGGATCGAGCCCGGTGTGCTCGATAACGTGCCCCAGGGGCTGCGCGAGGATCCGAGCGGGTTCGGCTGGTATTTGTGGCTGATGCAACGCGAGCTGCTGGCGGGCAGGATCGTCTACGCGGTGTTCGACCGCCACCGGCTGCCGGCCACGGCAATGCTCGACGCCTATCCGCCACGTCTGGATTACCTGCCCTCGGGCACGGCGTTCCGTGTTTGGCGGATTGACGAGCCCGCGCCGCGACCCGCGGGGCTCGAGTTCTTTATGCGCGCGGGCCTGTGCGACCCGGCGCGTCCGGAGCGATTGCGCGATGGTCACACTAATGCCGTGAGCCGCTGGATCGGCGTGTTCGAACTCTTTGCCGGGTACGCCGCACTCGATGCCCAAATGCCCGCAGACGCTCTGGTGCTGTTTGAGTCCGCGCACCGCTACAATCCGGGTTTGCGCTCCATGCACCAGAGAGACGCGCAGCCTCAATCGGAGCAGGGGCCGTGAGCGAGCTGCGGCGCGTAACGCTATGGACTGTGGCGAGCCTCGCGGCCTGCCTGCTGCTGGCCTGCGGGCTCACCGCCTACAACGCTACGGCCGAGCTGGAACGGGCGCGCGAAGCGCAGGGCTGGCAACAGGTCGCGGCGCTTGATCGAGCCCTGCGTTGGCAAACGCCGCACTGCGGCTCGTCGGACGCTGCGGCGGACGAGCTACTAAAACTGAGCGATGAGGCCCTTGAGCGCGGCGACAGCGGCTCGGCGCTGTACATCGCGCGGCTGCTGCGCGCGGGCCTGGCCGCCACGCGCGCGCCGGGGATCGACCACGCGCAGCGGCTCGAGACTGCGCGCGGCCGCGTGCAGCGCATCGTCGACCGCAGCTCCTGGCACGCCAACGCCGCATTGGACGCGGCGCCGCTGGAGTACGGTTTCTCCCGCGGCTGGAGCATGGCCGCGAGCCTGGCGCTCTACGGCTGGATCGCGGCCTTTGTCTGCATGGTGCTGCGCTGGCCCGTGGACCGCTCGCGTCAACGTGGTCCGGCGCTGGTCTGCGGCGGGCTGTTTGTGGCGCTGTTCGCGCTGTGGGTTGTGGGGCTGACGCTGTGTTGAGCCGTTGGAATATCTGAGGCCGGTCGCTGAAAATTTGAGGTTTACCACGGTACGCTCAAGGTCCGATTACGCGCGTTGCGATTAATTAATTAATGAAAAACAGAGGGTTGGCATTGCAGCCGCCGAAGCGGCATGCGGCCTGCAGTTGATTTTGCCCAAATAACGTCCGGGAGGTGAACGTGGATAAACATCGCCTGGCGACCGTGCTGGCCGTTGCTGCTCTGATCTGCGCCGCGGTTGCGATGGTCAATTGCGAGGCCGATCAGGACGACGACCCGCAGTATGCCGACGATGACGACCAGCGCGACTGCGAATACCTGTGCGACGAGATCTACGATTGCGGCCTGGACGTGTCAGACCTCAGCGAGCCCGAGTGCGCACAGGACTGCAACCTGGACAACAGTTGGTGGCGCTGCATCAAGGCCTGCGTGGACGCCGAGTCGTGCTACGCCGCAAGCTGCCTCGAGGCTTGCAGCTAAATTTCGATGCCGATGGCGTCGGGGATTCCCATCTGCTCCAGAAACTCGGCGAGCGTGATTCGCTGCTCGAGCAGATCGAGCACGCGCGACAGTTCGGCGCGATCGCGTCCCTGGAACCGCGATAGGTATTCGCGGATCGGGTCGAAGTCCCAGTTCAAATCAACGGCCTGCTGATCCTCGCTCCAGGCCTTGTACCAGCGGGCGAGCATGATCAGGTGCGTGTCGAACGCCTGGCGGTCGCCCATGCCAAGGGCGTAGAACCCGCTGAGGTACTCCTGGATCAGGTGGTCGGCCACAGAGCTCAGCCGCGGCTCGCACGATTGCAACACCATCGAACAGCTGCTCGCGTCGCCCGAGATCAACAGCACCTCGACAAGACTGTGGTAGGGCGCGGGGTCGCTGGGCTCAAGAGCGATCGCCTGCTGGTAGGCGCGCTTGGCGCGCGGCCATTCGCGACGCATGAAGTATAAGTCGCCCAATGCCAGGCGCGCGTCGCCGCGCTGCGGATCGAGGTTCGCTGCGCGCTCGAGATAGACCTCGGCCCGATCGTACGACTTGCGCTGCATGTACAGCCGGGCCAGGTCGATGTGGGCCTGTACGTGCTGCGGCTCGCGCTGCAACAACTCGGAGTAGAGGGCGATCGCTCGCCGGTTGTGCCCCAGCATCCAGTGGCACACGGCGCGGTAATAAAGCGGCAGGGAGGTTTGGTTGCGGTGCTTGCGCTCCAATCGCCTGAAGTAGCGCTCGGCCTGCTCGATCTCGTCCAGGCGCTGCTCAACGTAGACCAGGCCGGAGTAGGCCGGCTGGAACAGCGGGTCGAGCACCAGCGCCTGCTTCAGCGCCTCGGAGGCTGCGACATCGTCGCCCGCATCGAGGCAGGCCTCGGCCGCTGCGATGTGCAATCCGATCAGCCGCGGGTCGCGTTGGAACAACCCGGTGAGGGTGGCGAACATTCGCGGCCGTTGGTCGGTCTGTAGGTACAGCGGCCACAGCGCCTTCTGTTCGGCAGCGCGCGGCCCGATCCGTTCGACGAAGACCTCGAGCAGCTCCAGCGCCTCGCGCTCGTGGCCCAGCGCTGCCAGCGCCCGGCCCAGGGGACCGTAGAGTTCGACGTTGTCCGGAAAGCGTTGCGAGACCAGTGAGCACCACTGCAAGCACTGGGCGTTGAGCCCGCTGGCGGTCAGGGCGTCGGCGTAGCTCACGGCCAGCTCGGCCGAGTCCGGATGGCTGCGGATGCTCTGTTGGTAGAGGCTCAGCGCCTGCTCGCGCCGACCGGCCTGCATCAGCGCATCGGCCTGGAGGGCCACCCAGCGCAGTACGTCGGGCTCGAGCTTTGCCAGGTCGGCGTAGATCGCGGCCGCGCGTTCAAAGCGCTCGATGCGTTCAAAGAAGTCGGCGGCGACCTGCAGTGCGCCCACGTCGTCGGGATCGCCACTCAAGGCGCGTTCGATCAACTCCTCGGCACGATCCGTGTCGCCGTGTAATCGCGCTGCCGACGCGGCGACGATCCAGGCCTCGGCCTCGTCGGGCAGCAGCCCCACGGCCTGTTCGATCAGCTGCGCGGCCTGTTGCTCGCGTCCGGCGGACAGTGCCTGGGTCGCGGCACGCACCCGCGCGTTGTACAGGCCGAACATTCTGCGCCGCTTTTGCAGGACCTCCTGCTCGTCGTTGATTTGCAGCAGGTCCCAGGCCAGCCGTTTGAGACTCGCCTCGGGGAACACGCGCGTGGGGTCGAACTCGACCTGCGAGCGGCGGACAACCCGACCCGCGTCCGCATCGACCAGGGTCAGTCTGACCCGATAGCGGTCGGCAAACGGCTCGATCGTGCCCGCGGCCACGTACTGCGCGTCAAGCACGCGGCCCGCGTCGCGCAGGCAGCTTTTACCGCGGCAGTCGAACAGCCGCGCGGCCTCGCCCTCAAGCAGGCCCGAGAGGCAGTCGGCGGCCTGGATCACCTCGAACGAGTAGGTGCGGCGCAACGCGTTCTGAGTCAGGTGCACCAGCTCCTCGACGTACACCGGGTCCAGCTCGTCCCCAGCCGTGTAGCCCAGGAAGGCCAGCCGGGGATAGCTCGCCGGAGCGGCCATTGCCATGGGCCTTTGCGCTGCGACGGGTTGGGCCCAGACCAGCAGCAGAATCGACAACAGCAGGACCGGCGAAATGCGGCGTAGCGAGAGCTTCATCGATAATCCAGCTTAGTTTAAATATCCCAGCAGCTTCAATTTACGATCGACCTGCGGGTCGCGTTGCACGCGGTCGCAGGCCGAGTCATCGAGCAGCAGCGCATCGGGTCGCAGCAATCTGACCTGCTCCCAGGTCGCTTGCCTGAGCAGCGGCCGCGCTGCAATCAAGGTCGGGTCGAGTGCCTCGCGAAGCACGCGGCCGGAAAGCTCATCGGACAGCGGCAGGTCCAGCAGCGCCGCCAAAGTCGACGCCAGGTCGACGAGCTTCGCGTCTTGGATCATCGCCCCGCGCCGAACTCCGGCGCCGTAGAGCAGCAGCACGCCCGGCGCGTTGCTGCCGGTTTGCCCCAGCTCAAAGCGCGGCCGGATTGCGCGCAGCTCGTCCACACCCAGCGGGTCCGCGGCCAGGGCGTCGATCGCCGCCTGGGGCGTGGGGCGCAACACGGCCGCGCGATAGTCCAACGGCACGACGTCGAACAGGCTTGAGTAGGGGCCCACGCTGTGGTCCAGCCGCTGCCGTACCTGATTATAGAGGTCGCCCTGGGCCAGGCCGTTGCCCTGAAACACCAGGGTCTGGACCAGCAGCTTGAACTTGGTGGCGTGTCCGTTGCGGTCCACGGCCCCGGGCCGCAGAGTTAAAAGCTCCCAGGCCGCGTGGGCCCGCACCTCGCCGCGTAGTTGTACGGCCGCGGCGTCGTGGTCCCACAACTCGCGCTGGGCCAGGCCGAAGGCCTCTAACACGCTGGGGCCGATCAGCAGCTCGAGTTTCAGTCCCGCGGCGATGTCCAGGCCGTGGTTCGAGCAGATTACCAGGGTGGTCCAGCGATCCAGGCCGGCGACGATCTCGCCCAGGGCGCGGTCGAACTCGACGTAGGCCGTAGTCAGTGCGTCGTCCCGACCATCTGTGGTCTCGCCGCCCAACCGTCGCCAGAGGAACGTCGGCAGCGCCGCGTGGGCCGCGCCGCCCAGCGAGCGCAACCGCACCACGTCGAGCCGATGCGGCGAGCGATTCAGGGTGCAGGCTTTGAGCCGTAGGAAGTCCTGGTCGGCAGGGTCGCCGGAGATGCCGCAGCTCGCGCGTGATACGCCCTGAGGCAGGTGGCGCGTCGGTCGGCCCAAAGCGAACTCGGGCACGGCCAGGGCCGTGGTCGCGGGTCGTGGGCGCATGAACGGCAGGCCGTAGACTCCGACGCTCAGCCCGCACTCGGCCGCGATTTCCCAGATGCGGCGCACCCGCAGTTGGCGCGGCTCGAGCCGGGTCTGCGACTCCAGCCGCGGGTAGCTGTGCGCAATGCCGTGCTCCGCGGGCGGACGGCCGCTAAAGGCCGTGGTCCAGCCCGAGGCGCTGGGGCCCGCGTCGCCTGCAAGCTCACCCCACGCGCTGCCCGCGATCAGGCGTTCGAGGTTGGGCATCCGGCCCTGGGTGATAAGGGTACCGGCGATGCGTTGGTCCAACCCGTCCACGGCCAGCACCACTACCCGCTGCGGCAGGGCAGCGACGGATGCAGCGGCCCGATGCTGGCTTTCGATTTCGGGCAGACGCTGCCAGTCGACGTTGCTCAGCGCGTCGAAGCGTTCGTAAAGCGCCTGGCTGTGCGCCGCCTCGCCAGGGGTCGGCTCGACCAATCCTGCCCGCCAGAGCAGCAGCAGTGCGGCCGCGCCGCAGGCCGCGGCGATCAACAGCAGGCGTAGCGGATTGACCTTCATTCGTGAATATTTACAACTATCCGGTTCATTGCGCGGATGATAACACGAGCAGCGGCGATGACGTCAGATAGCCGCGCGACCCTTGGACTTGACCGGCCGCACTTCTATAATTGTCGCTAATGCTGTTTGCGGCGCGAATTGAAACAGCGGGGAGGTCGCCGTCGATTCGTTGCATGATGCCCGGCTGCTGATCGTCACCGGCAAGGGGGGCGTGGGCAAGACCACGCTGTGCGCCGCGCTGTGCCTAGCGGCCCAGAGCAAGGGCAAGCGGGTGCTGCTGGTACAGGTCGGAACGGCCGAGCGCAGCACCAACCTGTTTGGCAGTTTCCCGCTGGGTTACGAGATCCGCCCGGTGTCACAGGGCATCGACGCGATGCTGCTCGATCCCTTTGCAGCGCTGCAGGAGTACATCGCCAGCCAGATCAAGATCAAACCGGCGGTCAAGTTTCTGGTGGAGAATAATATCTTCCGCTACTTGGTCGGCGTGGCTCCGGGCTGGCGTGAGCTGATCACCCTGGGCAAGATCTGGGTGATGGAGGGCAAGACCACCGGCGGGCGCAACAAGCGGCCGCTGTACGACTTGATCGTGGTCGATGCCCCGGCCACGGGCCACGGCATCAGCTTTCTGCGGGTGCCGCAGGTGGTGCTCAACGTACTTAAGTTCGGGCCGGTCAAGACTTACACCAAGAAGGTCCAGGATCTGCTGCGCGACGAACGACGCACCCGGCTGCTGATCGTCAGCCTGCCCGAGGAGATGCCGGTCAACGAGGCGCTCGAGATCTACCGCGCCTCGCGCGAGCATCTGCACATCCCGCTGGGTCCGATCCTGCTCAACGCTATTTATCCCCCGCTGGTCCAGCCCGAGCTGGACAAGCCGCTGGAGCGTCTGTTAAACGGCGAGGAGCCCAAGCTCGAGCGTGCGGCCCAGGGCCTGCTCAACGCCGAGCTGCTGCGCTCCACGGCTCAGGCCTACCAGGAGCGGCGCGAGATCCAACTCGAGGCCGCGGCCCGGTTGCGCTCGCAGACCGACCTGCCGGTGATCGATATTCCGTTTATGTTCACCAACCGCTTTGACATGGACAACCTACGGCGCATCCAACGTTCGCTGCAGCGATTGTTCGAGCCCGGCGACGCTGGGGACGGACGATGAGCGGGCTGGGCGAGCTGATCCGCGAACGCGGAGTGCTGGTCTGCGTCGGGCCCGGCGGCGTGGGCAAGACCACCGTCAGTGCGGCCCTGGCCATCGCGGCCGCGGCCCAGGGTCGCCGCACCATCGTTTGCACCATCGACCCGGCGCGCCGGCTGGCCAACGCCTTGGGTCTGAGCGAACTGGGCAACGAGGAGAGTCGGATTCCAGAGCAGCCGCTGCGGCTGGCCGGCATCGAGCCGCAGGCCGAGCTGTACGGGATGATGCTCGACACCAAGCAGACCTTTGACGAGCTGGTGCAGCGCCTGGCCCCCAGCGAGCAGGCGGCGCAGACGATCATGGAGAACGTCTACTATCAAAACCTCAGCGACAGCTTCGCCGGCAGCCAGGAGTACATCGCCCTGGAGAAGCTCTACGCACTGTACAACCGCGGCGAGTACGACCTGATCGTGCTCGACACGCCGCCGACCAAGCACGCCCTGGACTTCCTCGAGGCGCCGCGGCGGATGATCGATTTCCTCGACGGCAGCGTGATTCAATGGTTCGTCAAGCCCTACGTGTTCGCCGGCAAGATCGGTTTCCGCTTCGCCCGGCGTAGCGCGCGGCTGATGTTCTCGATGCTCGAGAAGATCTCGGGCTTTGACGTATTGGCCGACCTGACTGATTTTTTCATCGCCTTCGAGGGGCTGTGGGACGGGTTCCGCGAGCGCGCGGAGTGCGTCGAGAGCCTGCTGCGGCAGCCGCAGACCGCCTTTGTACTGGTGACCAGCCCCACGGAGTTGGCGCTGTCCGAGGCGCAATTTTTCGCCGAGAAGCTGATCGAGTTCGAAATGGATCTCGGCGCAGTGATCTTCAATCGCGTACATCCCGACCTGCTGGCTCGGGCCGATCTGGCGGGCCCGTTCGAGCTGCGCCGCGCCCTGCGCGGTCCGTCCAAACTCGCCAAGTGGATCGAGAACAAGGACGAGCAGGGGCAGCTGGTTTACGGGCTGGGAAAACGGCTGGCCGACCTAAGCGATCTGGGGCGGATGGACCTGGCGGCCATCGAACATTTCCTCCAAGATTTCCCCGCGCAAATCTCATCGCTGGCGGTCCAGCAGTTCCAGCGCGACGTGCACGACATCGACGGATTGGCGCGCATCGCAAAAATCCTCGTACAAGGGGCCGATCGCGATGAAAAATAGTTGCCTGCCCGTTCGGAACGTGCTTATATTCTGCATCGCCAACAAGCGCAGACCTATATAAACAGGGGCTATGAGTTAACAATTAATCAAGGAGAATCCAGGATGGCAACCGTTAAAAAACCGATGACCAAAGCTCAGATCGTCACCTACTTCGCCGAGAAGCATGAGATGCCCAAGAAGAACGTCGTGGCGTTTTTCGAGGACCTCGTAGAGCTGGCCGCCAAGCAGACCAAGACCGTCGGCGCCTTCACCGTTCCGGGAATCGGCAAGATCACCAAGAAGCAGCGCAAGGCTCGTATGGGCCGCAATCCCGCCACCGGCGAGGCGATGAAGATTCCGGCCAAGACCGTGGTCAAGGCCCGCCTGACCAAGGCTTTCAGCGAGGCCGTGGTTCCGCCGAAGAAGAAATAAACAGCTTCAGACTTCGGGGAATTGAAACAGGGGGCGCGGCGTTGCTGCGCCCCCTTTGCCATCTACGGCCATGACGCAACGCGTCGCAGGGATGCCGGAGGTGCCGGATGTTTGCAGTTGAGTTCGATACCGATTCGCTGTCGTTGCTGATTGCGCCGCAAGACGAGCCCGCTGCCCTCGATCGGTTGCTGGAGGGCGACAGCGCCTTTGTCTGGGGGCTTTTAATCAACCCGCGGCTGATCCGCGAGCTGACCGGCCATTGGCTGCCATTCGCCCCGGCGCGGATCGAGGGCTATCGCCGTAGCGTGCTGCGCGATGGCGACCGGCTGGATCTGCGGCTGGAACCCGAGTCGGGTTCGTGCGTGGACGGAGTGCTGCTGCTGGGTCTGAGCCGCGAGGACCGCGCCGCCCTCGATCGATTCGAGCGCGCGGGCGAGGTGATGCGCCGCGAGCCGATCGAGTGTCTGCTCGGCGAGCGGCGCGTGGCGACCTCGATCTATTTGCGGATCCAGTAGCGCGGTCCGGAGAGTTATTCGGGTTTGACCAACATAAACCAGTTGGACATCGCGCTGCCGTCCTGCGCCCGGTAGGCGCGTCCGATGATCACCCGGTCGCTGACGTAGCGCAAAAAGTCGTGCATCCCGCCGTAGACGAAGCGCGAGAGCCCGGACTCGTTGTGCTTGATCTCGGGCCAGCCCGCGGGGTGCTCGTTGGGGATCATCGTGTAATCGACGACCAGCGGACCGGGCGCGCCCTCGGGGCTTGGGTGGGCGATGTAGTAGCCCGGCCCGGTGATTCGGCCCATCTTTTGATCGTTGTACCCCGCGACCCGGCCGTCGGCCAGGCGGTAGAACACCTTGCGGAAGCGGGTGAACACCGGCAGCGAGTTCTTGCCCTCGAACGGGATCGGCTTTAGCGGATCGGTCCCCTCGGGAACCAGGTAGTCCATTGTCAATTTCTGCGGATCGGTCTCGGCCAGCTCCCACAGCAGCTCCTGCTGTTTGCGGCCCAGGGCCACTACCTGAGCAGTGCGTTCGGACGCGGACAGCGCGTCGAGATGCTCGCGGATCTGTTCGATGGTCGCGCCGGTTTTAGCGATCAGTTCAGCCAGGTTCGCCATTTCAAATCTCCTGTTCAATTCCTACGGATCCTCGCAGGCCCGATACTACTCCTGCGGGCATTTAATCTCCAGGTCTCCGAACCCGCCGCGGCAGGCGAGCCGGCGCAGCTCCGATTGATCGAAGTGGTGGGGCGTGAGCAGGCCGCAATGATCGTAGCGCCGACCTTGCAAATCGTTGACCCAGACAGCGGTCTGATCGTCCTCAACATAATCAAACTGTTTGTCAGGCGGCCCCACCGGGGTCAGCAGCTGCGCTACGGGGGCCACCAACAGGCAGCAGCCCAGCACCGCGATCAGAGCCGCGTGGCGCACGCCGCGCGATTGTTGGAGCTGGTCCAGGGCCAGCCCGGCGATCAGGGCGAAAACGGGCAGAGCCGGGATCAGGTAGCGGTCGCAGAGGATCGAGTGCACGCCGAGCAGCCCCAGGCAAAAGAAGGCGAGCATCGTGCCCGCTGTCCAGATAATGCTCAGGGCCAGCAGCCCCCAGCGTCGGCGCAGCGCCAAGACCAGACAGCCCAATGCCGCCAACAGCGGCGCGGGCGCGCCCGTCGACTGCCGCATTAATCCCTGTAGGTAGACCAGGAAGAAGTTCTGCGGCACGCCGTGACGGTACATGAAGTAGCCGCCCCAGCCACCGGACCACGACAGCTTGTCCGGCGTGTGCGCGTCCACCGCGGTCGCCATGGTCAGCATGTGGTGCAGGTAATACGGTGCGGCCAGGGCCACCGGCAGCGCCAGGGCCAGCGCCCAGCGTCCCGCAACGCGTGTTCGCGAGCCGGCGCTGCGCCACAGGTCACAGACGATCAGCGCACCAAGCGGCGCGACCACGTAGAGGGGGTAGGAGCCCTTGGTCGCCAGGCCGCATAGGACCAACGCGGCTAGCCCCAGGGCGTACCTCACGTTGCGCCGCCGGTAGAGCAGCAGCGCGCAGAGCACCGTGGCCATGCTCAATCCGGCGAGCATCGGCTCAAAAGTCAGCACGCGCGAGAAGGCCAGCACGCCGGAGAACGTGCCGCTGATCGCCGCGGCGATCAGCGGGCCGAGCAGCCGCTTGCCAGCGGACAGGATCTGCACGCACAGCGCCGTGCAGTAGATCGTCATCAGCAGCCACAGGCCGTTGAACACGGCGATGGTAAGTTCGTTGTGTTGGCCGCACAACAGCGCGACCGGGGCCGCGAGCAGCTGCAACAGCGGCGGATGCACCTTGCTGCGAATCAGCCCGAGCAGTGATTGTTCGCCGCCTGACAGCCCGCGCGCCTCTTGCAGGAACTCGAACTCGTTGTTGGCCAGCGGCATGTTGTCCAGGGACAGGTACCAGTAGTCGGCCAGGGTCAGCAGCGCCGCCAGTGCGATGCACGATCCGAGGAGGATCGATCGGCGGCGCGGGGCGCTCACGGCGTGATCGGGCCGAAACAGGTCAGGTAGATCGCGGTCTCCTGCTCTCCGTCGAGGCCGAACACCGCGTCGACCTCGTCATCGAAAAATGCGCCCACGGCGCAGCTTCCCATTCCCAACGCCTTGGCCGCCAGGGCCACGTTCTGCCCGATGTGACCGGCGTCGAGGTACATGTAGCGGTAGGCGCGTTCGCCGTACTTCCATTTGGAGCGGTCGATGATCGTCGACATCACTAGTGTCGCGGCGGCCCGCAGAACCATCTCCTGGTCCAGTGCGGCGCGGGCCAGGGCAGGCCGGGGATCGCCGCGGCTGAGGCGTTCGAGCCGCCAGCCGAGCAGGTCCAGGTGGTAGATCCCCGGATCGATGCTGCTGACGTTTCCCAGGGCGATGTAGGTCTCAACCGGGTAGAGCGCTCCGGCGCTGGGTACGGAGCGCAATGGGAAGCTCCCCAGATGCTCGGTTATTCCCTGGGCCGCCCAAAGCACGGTGGAGACCTGTCCGGCGCTGATTGTCCGCTCCTGATCGAAGTCGCGTTCCGAGCGACGGCTGCGGATTACATTCCACAACGGCGGACCGCCGTCCTGCTCGGGCGGCGGCAGCTTGACGTGCGGCACGCTCTTATAGAGCTTGAAAGGCGGGGCCTGGCTGGTCCAGTCCGGGCCGCCGCTCATGCGGTCGCGGTGGTACTTGGTCAGCTTCTGATAGTCGTCGCCGATTTTGTGCGTCATGTCAGAAATTCGCCTAGTATGCGGGTCGTTTGTTCGGGCTGTTCGAGCTGCGGCATGTGCCCGCAATGCTCAGCGTCAGCCGACTGTCGACGATCCCGCTGTTAAAAGCCCGGGCCTGGGCCGCGGGCAGCATTCTGTCGTTGCGGCCCCAGACTATCTGCGTGGGGCATTCGATTTTGCGCAGGCGGCTGCGCACGTCCCAGTGCAGCACGTTGTGCATGATCATCTCCTGGGACTGCCTGATCATAGCCCGAGCCGCTCTTGAGACGCAGCATTTTATCGACCAGCACGCCGCTGGCCAAGCAGGGTCGATAAAACATCAGGCCCTCGATGGTCAACGGTTCGCTCAGACGATCGGACTTACCGTGGCCCGGCAAATCAAGAGCGATCACCCGGCGCTGGTCGGAAGGCGCGGCCATCTGCGGCGCAAAGGCCGTGAGGTCGGCCGAACCCGGGTGCAGAAATACGATCGGCGCGCCCGGCGCGTCGCCCGCGCCCACGCAACAAAGGCGCAGGGTTTTGCCCTGCAGCATGCGCTTGGGATAGGGGACCTGTTCGAACTCCAGGGGTTCGACTTCCTGCGGCTCGCCCAGGTACCCACCGGCGATCCTCAACAGGGTTCCGATCATCAAAGCTCCTTTGCAAGTGAGGATAATCCTGACACGAGCCGTCACAGGGTGTCAAAAACCGACCCTGCCGGGAAGATGGGGGAGGGGTAATAATGTTGAATAACATTATTGGATGGGCGCTCGGCTGAAATCAGTTTGAGATTCTTTTCAGATTGCCGGTCTAAGATCTGACGAGGTAGTTATCTGGTTCGCACGGGGGCTCGCTCAGCGCGTTCTCAAAGGCGCTGCCCGGCTTTGAGCCGGGGGCAAAACTCGCGTAGTCCTCTGGTCGTAGCGCCACGACTTTCTCCGCGTCGGAAAACAGAGGGGGGTGGATAATAATGTTGAATAACATTATTGGGTGGGCGCTCGGCTGAAATCAGTTTGAGATTCTTTTCAGCTTGCCGGTCCAAGATCTGACGAGATAGTCGTCTGGTTCGCACGGGGGCTTGCTCAGCGGGTTCTCAAAGGCGCCCAGTTAATCGAGACAGGTTAAGACTTCTTTTCATCTACTGGCGGACGCACCCAGTGTCCTGCTTTGCCAATAACGCTGGTCAGTCCTATTTTCGGATGAGAACCCGCTGATCAATCCCCCGCGCACACAATTGCATCGCCTTTGAGCTTAGTAGGAAAAATCTCAAACTGAT
>JAVCCG010000091.1 GCA_030765605.1 Candidatus Alcyoniella australis | reverse complement strand
GCACGCCGGCGTGCAGCATGTCCGGGTTGCTGACCACGATGTGCCCCTGGGAGCGGATCGCGCGTCGCGCGTCGTCGGGCGTATCGCCGTCGTAGGTGAAGGTCTTGATCGGCGCGCCGATGGCGGCGATCAGCGAGTGCACCTCGTGCATCTGGTCCTGGCTCAGCGCCTTGGTCGGGAAGAGGTAGAGCGCGCGTGTCTCGGGCTGTTCGAGGATCGCGGTGAGCACCGGCAGGTTGTAGCACAGGGTCTTGCCCGAGGCGGTGGGCGTGACGATCACCACGTCTTTGCGCTGGCGCGCCAGCTCGGCGGCCAGCGCCTGATGCTCGTAGAGCCGCTGGAACCCACGTTGCTGCAACACCTCGCGCAGCTTGGGATGGGTCCAATCCGGGTAGGGTGCGAAGTCGCCCGCGGATTGTTCGAACTCGCGTTCGGCGGTGATGTTCGCGCCCAACGAGCCGCGCTCGAGGCGCGCCAGAACCTCGTCAACCGTCAGTTTGGTTGCCATTTTCTCTCCACCTGCTACGCAGTAGGAGCATCGTCAACGATCCAGCCTAGATGTTGCCGAAGGCCCGCTTGTCCGTGGCGTAATCGTAGGCCTCCTCGGGCGCGACGATCTTGCGCTTGACCAGGTCGAGCAGCGACTGGTCGAGCAGCTGCATTCCCTGGGAGCGCGAAGTCTGGATCAGCGAGGCGATCTGGTAAGTCTTGCTCTCGCGGATCAGGTTGGACAGCGCGGTCGAGCCCAGCAGGACCTCGAAGGCCGCCACGCGCCCCTTGCCGTCGATCCGTTTGAGCAGCACCTGAGCCAGCACCCCTTTGAGCGACTCGGAGAGCATCATGCGGATCATCTCCTTGTCGTTCTCGGGAAAGACGTCGATGATGCGGTCCACGGTCTTGGCCGCCGAGGCGGTGTGCAGCGTGCCAAGCACCAGATGTCCGGTCTCAGCCGCGGTGATCGCCAGGCGGATCGTCTCCACGTCGCGCATCTCGCCGACAAGGATCACGTCCGGATCCTCGCGCAGGGCGGCGCGCAGCGCCTGGGGGAAGCCCAGGGTGTGGTCCTCGACCTGGCGTTGGGTGACCAGACACTTCTTGTTCTGATGGACGTACTCGATCGGGTCCTCGATCGTCAGCACGTGCAGTTGGCGCTCGCTGTTGATCTCGTTGATGATCGCCGCCAGCGTGGTGCTCTTGCCCGAGCCGGTGGGACCGGTGACCACCACCAACCCGCGCTTGAGCCCCGAGAGTCGGACCACGGCCTGCGGCAGGCTGAGCTGCTCGGCGGTGAGGATCTCGTTGTTGATCATGCGGAACACCGCCGAGACCCCGCGCTCCTGCAGCAGCACGTTGACGCGGAAACGAGCGAGCTGTTCGATGCTGTAGATCATGTCCAGGTCGTGCGTGCGCTCGAAAATTTCGCGACGCCGATCGTCCATGATTTCGATCAGCATCTCGTGGATCGTCGCCGAGGTCAGCGTCTCGTCCTGGGCGCGCCGGATGTCGCCGTGCACGCGGTAGATCGGCGGCTCGCCGGGCGAGAGATGCAGATCGCTGGCCTTGAATGTGGGCATATAACCGAGCAACTTGTCGATCTTCGCCATGATCAGATCACCGAGAGGACTTCGAATTCGTCGATCGGCGCTTCGCCGGCCAGCACCAACGCGCGCACTTTGTCGCGCAGGCCCTCGTGCTTGAGCTGTTCGAGCATCGTTGTCAGCTCCCTTCCCGAGATGCCGACCTTGAGCGCATCGGCCAGCGGTTTATCGATCTGCAGCACCTCGAGCACGATCCGACCCGACGCGCTGGAAGGCCGCGCCCTGGAGCGCTTGAGCACCTTGGCCCCCTTGGGCAGCGAATCCAGGCCGAGCAGGCGCTTGGCAGCGGCCTCGGAAACCGGTTTGTCGTGCTCGGGGTCAGCCGTGCCAACGTTGGCGATCGAGACTATGCCGGTCAGCGCAGTGCCCAACAACACATTGGATTCGGCGACCTCCGACAGGTATTCCAGGCAGCTCGCAGCATCGGGGAAGCACAGCGAGGAGAGCAGCGTGCGGCCGGACAGCGCAGCGTGCAGGCAGATCTGCAGGCTGTCCTGGTCGGAGAGGTTGTCGATCAAAAGCAGGTCGGGTCCCTGGTCGAGCACCGCGCGCAGCGTCGACTCGATGCTGCGCTCCTCGTCCTGTTCGGGTCCGATCAACAGAAACTGCTCGGGCGGCGTGAGCGGGAAACGGCCCACTGCCAGCGCCATCTCGTTGTCGCGCACCCGCGTGCGGGCCAGCAAGTTCAGCAGGCGATACTTATCCAGGGTGTCCGGGCCGGTGACCAGCAGCAGGCCGCGTCTGCTTTGGGAAAGCACCTTGAGCTGCCGGGCCTCGGCGCGCGGCAGGTCGAACTCCGAGATCTGTTTGGGGAAGCGTCCCGGAGAGAGGTTGATCAGCGTGGCGGCCATGCCGTGCGGCGTCGAGAGTAGGTTGAGGTGAAAGTGCAGGTTGATGTCGACCGAATCGAGCTCCAACCGGCCCTCGGCGAAACGGTCGCCGTTGTGCAAGCCTGCCAGGGAGCGCATTCGCGCGATCGACACCGTGGCCCAGGCCACCGAGAGCTTGGCCACGTCCTGGACCTGTCCGTTGATGCGGAAGCGCACGCGCGTGCCCTGGAGCTCGGGCACCAGGTGGACGCTGGTCGCGTTGGCCTGCTCGGCCTTGACCAACAGCGAGGCGAGGAACGCGCGTCCCGAGCCGTCGCGCAACAGCTCGTCGAGCTCCTCGGGGGACCACAACTCGGAGGAGACATCGAAGCCGTTGTGCACGCCGGCCGTGCCGTAGACCTGATCGAGCAGGCGCTTGATCTCGTCCTCGAGGCCGATGCCGATATTGATCCGACGGCCGGTGGTCTCGCCGATCTCCTCAACGACCAGCCGGTCGGTGGGATCGGCCACGATCAACGTCAGCTCGTCCTCGAGCAGCAGGAAGGGCAGTGCGTTGTGCTTGCGGGCCAGCGCCTCGGGGACCGTGGCTACGGCCGCCGGGTCGACCTGGGCGCTGGTCAGGCGGATGAACGGCAGGTTCATCTGGTTGGCCAGGCCCCAGCCCACGTCCTCTTGGGTGACCAAGCCGAGCTTTAACAGGGCCTCGCCGAACAGGCAGCCGCACTCGCGCTGCTCTGTCAGCGCGCGCTCGATATCCTTGTTCTTGATGATCTTCGATTCGTAGAGGATCGTGCCCAACGCCGTACGTTTCTTGGAATCATTCTGGCTCATCTGGGCTCCCGCTGTGGTTAACGAACGCTGCGGCTAAGCACCAGAGCGGTCGGCAACCGATACTTTCTTTCCAGTTAAAGTGACTCGATTTTTGGCCGTTTGCAAGCGATTAGTCCAGGGCGCGCCGCGAGGAGAGCAGCCGCTGGAGCCGTTCGGGTTCCAGGCGCACCAGCAGCGAGCGCTCGGCGGTCACCGAGACTTTGCCCGGCGCCGCGCCGCGCGGCTTGCGTACGTGCTTGGCTCGGGCGTAGATCACCTCGGCTGAATCAGCGCCCTTGAGCCTGCTGTAGTGCAGCGTCAGGGTGGCGGCATCGATCAATGTCTCGCCGGGCAAATCGCGGCCACGTTCGAGGCGCACGATTACGTGGCTGCTCGGAGCGTCGCGGGTGTGCAGCCAATAGTCGTTGCCCCGGGCCACGCGGAAGGTCAGTTCGTCGTTCTCGCGGTCGTTGCGGCCGACTAAAATCTCCAGGCCGTCGCGGCTGATAAAACTGCGCGGTCCGGCCGATACCTGGCGTTTGCGGCCGCGACGTTCGGGCGCAAGGGCGCCGCATTGTTCGAGTTGTGCGGCGATGGCCTCGACTTCCTGCACATCCTGGATCGTATCGAGCTGCGTCAGACCGCGTTGGAGATGCTCGATGTATTGCGTTGCGCGTTCGATGTCCGCGCCGAGCCTGGTGGCTGCGGCGCGCAGTCTGCGCACACGGTCGAATGCGCGGTCGATGTTGGTCTGAGGGTCGAGTTCCGGCCGTAGTTTGATCAGCAGCCTGCCGTCGTGCTCGGACCATGGGTCGGGCAGCTCGATCTGCGTTAAGCCGCGGCGCAGTTCGTGTCGATAGGTCGAGAGCGTCTCCGCCTCGCGCTGCAGCTCGTCGGCCCGGGATGCGCCCTCGAGCTTGATTTGCAGGTCGGCCAGCCAGGCGCTGGTACGCTTGAGCTGACGTTGGATACGCCGGTGCACGGCGTTGCGCGCCAGGTCGATTGTTCGGCGTTGCAACAGGTCCGCGTACAGTTCGTCGAGCACGCGGCTGGGGTCGGACTGGTCCGGCCCGATGCGGCTGGGCCGCTGTTTTACGGCAGGACCCGCTGTCGTGGGCGGCAGATAGCGGCCGCCGGGCTCCAGGCCGCGCGCCCGGGCCTTGGCCGGGAACAGGCTGTCGAGCAACAGATCATCGGGCCCGAGCACAAAGGCGTTGGCGCTCTTGCCGAACAGCTCGAGCAGCAGCGTGCGCGGTTGCGGACCATCGTCGGTCATCCGCATCAGCTCGATGCGCACCGCGCGATCGTCGGTCCGCTTGGATATCGACACGATCCGTGCGCCACGCAAATGTTTGCGCAGCAATCGGTCGAAGCGCGGCGGCTCGGGCGGCGCGGTGAATTTGCGCCAGGTGCGGTGCAGGCGACAGCCCTGGGACGAGAGGTCGCACAGCAGCTCGATGGTTTCGCCCCGGCCGCGACAGTGCAGTACGAACGAGTGCGGCTGGGGTTGCAGCGTGCGCTGGATCGTCGCGCCGGGCAGCAGCGGCTCGAGCTGTTGCACCACCTGGCTGATTTCGATCTCGCTCAGGCTCATCGGTACACCGTCACAACGAACGTTGGAAATCGTTCGTCAAAGGGCGAGGACCGTTGATCAACGTCAGCTACTTGGCCTTGCCCTGGTTGGCCACGGCCTGCATCGCCTGTTTGATCTTCTCCTGATCGCCCAGATAGTAATGTTGCAGCGGCCGCAGCTCGTCGTCGAGTTCGTAGACCAGCGGCACGCCCGTGGGGATATTCAGCCCGACGATCTCGCTGTCCGGGATGCCGTCGAGGTGCTTGACCAGGGCGCGCAGGCTGTTGCCGTGGGCCGCGATCAGCACCCGGCCGCCGGCCTTGATCCGCGGCGCGATGGTCTCAAGCCAATAGGGCACAAAGCGTTCGACAGTATCCTTGAGGCACTCGGTCAGCGGCAGCTCGTCGGCGCTCAGCAATGCGTAGCGCGGGTCGCGGCCCGGGTAGCGCGAATCGTCAGCGGCCAGCGCCGGGGGTTGGATGTCGTAGGAACGCCGCCAGATCAGCACCTGGTCGTCGCCGTGCTCGGCCGCGGTCTGGGCCTTGTTCAGCCCTTGCAGCGCGCCGTAGTGCCGCTCGTTGAGTCGCCAATGCCGCTCAACGGGCAACCACATCATGTCCATTTCATCCAGGACGATCCATAGCGTGCGGATCGCGCGCTTGAGCACCGAGGTGTAGGCGATGTCGAAGTCATAGCCGCCTTCGCCCAGCAACCGTCCTGCCTCCAGGGCCTCGACCCGGCCCTGGTCGCTCAGATCAACGTCGGTCCAGCCGGTGAAACGGTTTTCCTGGTTCCAAGTGCTCTGGCCGTGCCGCAGTAACACGAGCTTGTGCATCTTACCCTTGCCTCCTTGATCATCGGTCAATGAAGTGCGAGCGGGCGTCTGGGCAATTTTAACAGTAATTCAACGGATGAGAAGAGGGGACCACCCCCCGGGGATACACTCGCTTATCACTGGGATAAGGAGGGAAGGGTGACCCCGGGGGCGGGGGTGGCGACCCCCGGGGCCAGGAGGAAAAGGAGGCTTGAAAGAACTCCGCACACGACAAGGCTCGCAACCAATCGTGGCGGTCGATCATCTACCGAGCAGCTTGCGCCAATCCTCCACAGAGCGTTGGGCATCGCCGTTTTGGCAGATGAAAATTGTCAGTCCATCGCCCGCCGAAAACTTCATGGTTTGGGCGAGCATCATGTAGTCGCGGAACTCCGGCGCAGCCTCGAGCAGGTTGAAGTAGGCCCGTGATGCGTAGGGCACCTCAATCACGCGTTCGCCTTGGCGGCACTGTTCGTCCACGTACGCGCCGTCCACGTAGAAGAACGCGCGGCCGCTTACGTAACGCACGTCCGCCTCGGCGTCGTCCGCCAGCTGCGTTGACTCGCGCCGTTCGCGGCTGGCCACCGAGCTGCGCACCGCGTCGGCTCCGGATTGCTCGGTGCTCGGCGCGTTTCGCACGGAGCTTTCTTCGCCCTCGCCGTGCAGGCGTCCGAACTGCGGACGATCGACGTCGCCTGATTTGGTCAGGCCGCCCAGGTCGAGTCCGTCAATGGCGCCGCCGCCGAAGACCGGGGCGGGCGGCGCAGATTCGTCCTGGACCACCAGATAGCTGGTGTAGGGCGTGACGATTCCGTAGTCGCGGCCCAGGCGCACGATCTCGTCCACCAGCTCGGGCTTCTCGCCGTGCAGCCGTACCTGGTCGAGCAGATAGCCGACCTTGCGGTTGGCCCAGAGGTTGGCGACGAAGCGGTTGTCGCCCTCGACCTTGGGCATCGAGACGTCGTGCACGATTCGCTGTTTCTCGCCCAGCAGGTTGCCGCTGAGGATCAGCGCGCCATCGCCCGCCGAGGCGTATCGTCCGTAGACCAAGACCTGGGAGCCGGCGAACAGGTCGGGCAGCGTCGGCGGATAAAGCTCGAGAACGTCGATTCCCTTGAACTCCAGCTCGAGCCCGCTCATAACCGGCAGGCTGATTTTGGAGAAGAACGAGCTGAGCTTGAGCTCCAGCTCCTCGTCGCCGCGCACGTATTCCGAGACTCCGCCGTTGCGTTCGCTGGCGATGTCGAGCAAATGCACGTTGACGTTTTGGCCCACGCCGAAGCAAAACAGCCGCGCGTCGCCTGAGTTGGCCTTGCCTGCATCCTCGACGATGCGTTCGATGTCGGTCACGCCCACCGTGGGCAGCCCGTCGGTGAGGAAGACCAGCATCCGCGGCCGGCCGTCGTTGCCGCCGTCGCCCAGCAGCTCGAAAGCTTCGAGCAGCGCCTCGTGAATCGCGGTGCCGCCGCGCGCCTTGAGCGATTCGATCTGCTCGTGGGCAGCGGCCCTGTTCTGCGCGGTAGCCTCGACCAGTTGGTCGCGCCAGGGGCGCACGGTGGTCGAGAAGCTGATCAGGCCGAAGCGGTCGCCCTCGCCCAGCGAGTCGATGAAGAAGCGCGCCGCCTGCTTGGCGTGCAGCAGCTTGTCGCCGGACATTGAGCCCGAGGTGTCGAAGACGAACAGCACGTCCTTGGGCAGCGCCTGGTCCGGCTCAAGCTCGGCGCGCGGAGTGATCATCATCAGGAAGTAGCCGTCGTCGCCGCCTGTGCGGTACGGCACCATGCTCAGGCCAACGTCGCTGTCCGATACCGTGTAGAGCAAGCGGAAATCGCGGTCGAGCGCGGCTGCGTTGGTCTCGATGCCGACCGTGGCGCTCTGCTCGCCTTGGCGCTCGATCTCCACGTCGTGTGTCGGCGAGTAGACGCTACGCAGCGGTACGTCGGACTTGATCCGCGCTTCGATGGTGAAGTCGCCCAGGGTGGTCGAAGCGCGTTCGCCGGTGCGCAGGGGATAGACGTAGGAGTAGACGCCGTTGTCGTAGTCCAGCGTCTGGGAGAAGACCAACTGCACGCGCTGGTCGCCGCGCGCGGGCACCGGGTAAATGCTGGCGCGGAACACCTGGCCGTCCACGTACTCCAGCAGGCCCGGGTCGCGCATCCGGCGCACGATGCTTTCGTAGGTGCTGCGCGCCTTGTCGGCCGAGAGCACCTCGCCGACCACGCGTTTGCCGTTGATGTACAGCGCGAACTCGTCGATCGCCGCGCCGCGGGGCAGGGGAAAGACGAAAACCGCCTCGAGGTCGCGGTTGGTGCTGTTGTGGAACACCTGGTCCACGGCGGTGGTGGCCACGCCCGAGGAGATCTTGATCGCCACGCGGTGGCTCTGGATCGCCAGCGGCGGCAGGGATTCGTCCTTGGGCAGCAGCAGGCCCGTGGCCTGGGCCGCGCCGGGCGCGAGCAGCAGGCACAGAGCCAGTCCCGCGATCAACGCAATGGGAAAATACGGGCTGAGGGCTCTGTTCGTCATTTGCTTTAATCCAGGGTCGCGATGTGGACCAGGCCGTTGTTGTTTACCAGCAGCTCGCCGTCCATCCCGGCCACGGCAAAGGTCGCGGAGCAACCTTCGCCCGTAGTGGGCTGGAAGTTGAACGCGGCGTCGGGGATCATCTCGAGCAATTTGACGATCTCGCGTTGGGCAACCGCCTTGGGCCGCTGGTCCTGCCAACCCTGGCAGATGTAGCCGCGCATGATTTTGGAGACCAGCGCGCGGCACAGCTCGGGCGAGCCGAAAACGTCGAGGCCGATCAGTTTACCGCGATACGACACGGCCACGCCCACGGTGCCCGCGGGCAGCTTGGGTTCGATGAAACGATCGTAGTGCTCGATCAGCTTGGCGTTGGCCTCCAGGCCGGTGAGCTCCTGCACGCTGCGCGATGGCGCGGCCGCGCTTTGATCCTGCAGGTTGCGGTCGATGTCGGTCCAGACCTCGGACTGGCTGAGCTTGCCGACCACGGCCTTGCGCGTACTGGGGTTGGCCACCCAGCCGCCCGAGCCGAAGTCCTGTTTCTCGCCGTAGGTCCAGCGCTGCTGTTCGCCGCAGTAGACCGGAACCGCCAGGGCGGACGTCTTGGGCGGTACCAGCGTGTCCTGCCGGATGATGCGGTTCTGGCGTCCGCCGACCACGACCTCGCCGGCCATCAGCAGCACGCGTTTGGGCCCGGTGTTGCTCACCTCGAGTGTCGAGACGTTGCCGCCTTGATATTCGGCGATCTGCAGCCAGCCTTTTTCCAGAGCCTGGTCCATGCTGATCACGTCGCGGGCCTGATTCAACGAGCGCTTGCGCAGGGGATAGACCTGCAGCGGACCGAGCTTAATTCCGGCGTCGACCTTTATGCCCTCCAGGGCGTTCTCGACTATCTGCGATGCGTCGCAGAAATTTACCGGCTCGGGAGGCAGGATCCGTTGCTGGGAGATCGGCTCGGCCTGGCCCTGCTCGACGTACGCGCCGAGGCAAATCAGGCTGCTGATTACGATCAACGCCGCCAGCGCGCCGAACCTATTGAACCAGCCAAGCATGAGACCCTCCTGATTGCGTTTGGGACCTGGTGAAAAAGACAGCGCGGTCGTGGACAAAGTTCCGCGCTGTGTCGATTTATTCCGGCGCTCGCTGCCCTGCGGTCGATTGTGATAAGTTCCAAAGAGGTTTTGCTTTATATCCAATGTGCGGGTCAGGAGGTTTTGATGAGCAATACCAAACAGATTGTCGAGGCAATTCTGCAATCGGCGCGTGCGGCCGCCGTGCCGCTGGCCAACGCTTCAACCGCAGTCAAGAATAAGGCTCTGCGTAGCGCTGCCGAGGCCTTGATGGACAACCAACGCGCCATCGAGATCGCCAACGCCGATGACCTTGAGGCCGGGCGCAAGGCCGGTCTCTCGGCGGCAATGCTCGACCGTCTGATGCTCAACGAGGGACGGATCGCCGAGCTGGCCCAGAGCCTGGAAGACGTGTCCAAGCTGCCCGACCCCGTGGGCCGCACCGTGCGCTCCTGGACCCGGCCCAACGGGCTTAAGGTCAGCCTCAAGCGCATCCCCCTGGGCGTGATCGTGATGATCTTCGAATCGCGGCCCAACGTGACCACCGACGCCGCGGGCCTGTGCCTCAAGAGCGGCAACGTAGTGGTGCTACGCGGGGGCAAAGAGGCGTTGCAATCCAACCTGGCGCTGGCCGCGGCCGTGTCCCAGGGAATCGAATCGGCCGGCCTGCCGCGCGAGGCGGTGCAGGTGCTGCCGATCCGCGACCGCGCCGCTGTCAAACTACTGGTGCAGGCCGACGGCCTGGTCGACCTGGTGATCCCGCGCGGCGGCGAGGGGCTGATCAGACGAGTGGTGGCAGAGGCGCACGTGCCGGTGCTCAAGCATTACAAGGGCGTGTGTCACGTCTACCTGCACGCCGACGCCAAGGTCGGCGACTCGCGGCGGATCGTACTCAACTCCAAGGTGCAGCGTCCCGGCGTGTGCAACGCGGCCGAGACGCTGTTGGTGCACGCCAAGGCTGCCAAGCGCGTGCTGCCGTCGCTGGCCGCGGCACTGCGAGAGGCGGGCGTGGAGTTGCGCGGCTGCAAGCGCACCCGCGAGCTGGCGCCTTTTGCCAAACGCGCCAAGGCCGACGACTACGGCCGCGAATTTCTCGACCTAGTGCTGGCGGTCAAGGTCGTGGACTCGCTTGACGAGGCGATCGACCACATTCGGCAATACAGCTCGGACCATACCGAGGCGATTATCACCAACGATGCCCAGGCGGCCGAGCGCTTTCTCAACGAGGTTTGCAGCTCGACCGTGCTGCACAATGCCTCGACCCGTTTTGCCGACGGCGGCCAGCTGGGGCTGGGCGCGGAGATCGGCATTAGCACCAGCCGGCTGCACGCCTACGGGCCGATGGGGCTCGAGGCGCTGACCATCCCGCGGTTCGTGGTTCGCGGCCAGGGCCAGATCAGGGGGTGAGCATGCGGTTGGGCGTGTTCGGCGGGACCTTTGACCCGCTGCACATTGCGCACCTGATCTGCGCGCGCCACGTTGCCAACGCCGCGCACCTGGATCGCCTGCTGCTGATACCGAGCAACGTGCCGCCGCACAAGCACTCGCGCACTGCCAGCCCCGGAGCGTTGCGTATGGAGATGATCGAACGCTCGATCGTCGACGATCCGCTGCTCGAGGCCTGCAACGTCGAGATCGACCGGCAGCCGCCGAGCTACTCGCTGGACACGGTGCAACAGCTCGCAAAGCGCTATCCACAGGCCGATCTCTTCTTTATCATCGGCGCGGATGCTTTTTCCGAGATCAACACCTGGCATCGCTGGCAGGAGCTGATCCAGAGCATTGACTTCCTGCTGCTGGGCCGTCCCGGGAGCGAGTTCGAATCGCCCGAAAAGGCCGTGCCCGCCCTGGCAAGGCAGTATGCGCCACTACCCGGCGAGCCCGCGGCCTGGCGTCACGTCTCGGGCCGGACCGTGCGCCGGATCGACGCGCCGCTTTTACAAATCAGCTCGTCCGAGGTGCGGCGGCGGGTGGCGGCGGGTGAACCGATCCGCTACATGGTGCCCGACCCGGTGCTGCAAATCGTCCAGCGCGAGGGGCTCTACCGCTGACGCGAACGTGTAAATCCAGGAGGAAAAGTCATGGCCGGGTTTCGCACTGAGAAGGATTCGTTGGGCACGAAAAAGGTGCCGCAAAAAGCCTACTACGGGATCAACGTGGCGCGGGCCGTGGAGAATTTCCAGATCTCGGACGAGCGCCTGCCCCAGGCCTTGATCCGGGCGCTGGCGCTGATCAAGCAGGCCGCGGCGTACGCCAATGCCGAGACCGGACTGCTCGACCGCAAGCGCGCCGACGCCATTGCTCGCGCGGCGGACGAAGTGGCCGACGGAGCGCTGGCCGAACAGTTCGTGGTCGACGCGTTCCAGGCCGGGGCCGGAACCAGCCAGAACATGAACGCCAACGAGGTGATCGCCAACCGCGCCAACGAGCTGCTGGGCGGCAAACGCGGCGACTACCAGCTGGTGCATCCCAACGACCACGTGAACATGGGCCAGTCGACCAACGACGTTTTTCCCACGGCGATGCGTGTCTCGGCGCTGCTGATGTTGCCCGAGCTGCTTGAGTCCCTCGACGAGCTGGCCTCGCAGCTCGCGGCCAAGGGCCGGGAGCTCAAGTCGGTGCTCAAGTCGGCCCGCACCCATTTGCAGGACGCGGTGCCCGTGACCCTGGGCCAGGAGTTCGCGGCCTACGCCGCGGCAGTGAGCAAAAGCAGGCGCCGCATCCAGCGCGCGTCCGAGGATCTGTACAACCTGGGCATCGGCGGGTCGGCGGCCGGAACCGGGATGAACACCCATCCGCGCTATCGCAAGTTGATCGTCAAGCGACTTTGCGAACTGACAGGGCTGAGGCTCAAAGCCGCGCCGGACATGCGCGAGGCCATGCAGAGCCAGGCCTGTATCGCCGAACTGAGCTCGGCCCTACGCGGCTACGCGCTCGAGCTGGGACGGATCGCCAACGACCTGCGGCTGCTCGGCTCGGGCCCGACCACCGGTCTGGCAGAAGTGCGGCTGCCCGCGGTGCAGGCCGGCAGCTCGATCATGCCCGGCAAGGTCAACCCGGTGATCGCCGAATGTACCAACATGGTCTGCTTCCAGGTGATCGGCAACGACCTGACGATCAACCTGGCGGTCAGCGCCGGACAGCTCGAGCTCAACGTGATGATGCCGGTGATGATCCACAACCTGTTGCGCTCAATGCAGATCTTGGGCGCGACCTCGCGCAACCTGGCGCAGCGCTGCATCGCCGGGATCGAGGCCGACGTTGAGCGCTGCCGTGCATACGCCGAGGGCTCGATGGGCATGGCCACGGCCCTGGCGCCCTACGTGGGATATCTCAAGGCCGCGGAGGTGGCCAAGCGCAGCCAGGCCCAGGGGCGCAGCATCGCCCAGCTCGCCGCCGAGCTCGATGGAATCGACCGCAAACAATTGGATAAGATCCTCGACGCGGCGAGCCTGACCCGACCGGGCATTCCCGGCAAGAAGCTCAAGTAACGCGTGGCTTGGACGTTTCTGTACGGATTAGCGCGGCGCCTGCGTGAGGGAACGCTGGTCGACCACTTGGCGCTGGCGGGCTTGGCCGCATTAATCGTCTGCTGTTGGCTGGTCACAATCGATGAACGTAGTGAGTTGGCCGGGGCCGACGAGAGCCACTACCTAATCCATTCCACCATGTTTTCCCAACGGCTGGACCAGGGCAAGGATTTTCTTGTTTTGGCGATGAACGCCGGGATCGACCGTGGTCCGTTGATCTTTGCCCTGAGCGGAGCGATCGTTTCTTGGGAGCAGGGGAGTTCGATCGATCGGTTGCGTGGCCTGAACCTTCCCGCCTGGGTGGCCCTGTTATGGGCGGTTTATTTTCTGGCCCGGCCGCTGGTCGGCCGCGCCTGGGCCCTGTTGGCCGCTATGGTGAGCGGGCTTGCCCCGGCCACATGGGAGGTCGGCGGGTTTTTCAATTACCACATACTTGAGGCGTTGCTCTATAGCGCGACCCTGGTTCTGCTGATACGTAGTCGAGGACTTACCAAGTTTGGCTATAGTTTCTCCGCCGGGATCTGTGCCGGGTTGATGCTGCTCTCGGCCCATGCCTTTCCACTACCGATGCTGTTGCCGCCGCTGATGCTGTGCGCAGTCTGGGGCTTGCGCACCAAGGGGATCGAGCTGACTGCACGCGGTTTGCTGCTATTCGTGCTGCCGGCCTATGTGATTGCTCGACTCTACATACGATATTATTACAACGAGAGCATCTCCATGGGTGTGGGCTACATGGAAGGCGGACTGGGCGAGATGCAGCTCTCGTTGTGGGCCTACTTGCGCGTGCTGCTCCTGGAGATGCAGCAGCCGGTGATCGGTCTGCTGGGCCTGCTGTTGCTACCCATAGCCCTGCTGGCCGGACGACGCGATTGGTCGACATGGATCCTGGCGCTGGCCGGGCTGCCGCCGCTGCTGTGGATGAGCATGTTCGGCCCGATGGAGCAGGTGTTCAATCCGGGTTACCTGTTTCCCGTGCTGCCGCCGCTGATCGTAATGCTGGTGGTCGGGGCTCATGCGCTCCCGAGCGCAACAGCCCGGCGTGTGATGTATTTTGGGATACTGGGGGTAGCGCTCATCGGCTGGAGCTTGAATTTGATCCACGGACCAAAAATCAGCAATCCGATGGCCCATCACACCAGTGCGCCTGCCTACGGCGAACCCTGTGAACGCCTGAGCCAAAGGCTGTCCGGCCTGGAGGGGCGAGCCGCAATCTACTTTATCAGTTACAAAGAAGAGCATGGGTTCACGGCACTCGATCTCTTCGCCTGCACAGGCTTGGTCCGTCCGGACCTAAATGCACTTATGGCCGAGCCTCTGAATTGGGTTCGTCAACCTGATGCTCCGGTCGAGATATGGGCGGTGGCTAAGCAACGGGGCAGTGAGAAGGGCAGCAGAAAAATTCTGGATCGGACGCATCGAGAGACCGTGATGGCGATCGACAATTCGGCCGGTTTCAAACAGCTTAGGCCGACCATTGAGATCGATCGCTTCATGCTGGACGACTCGATCCAAGCCGTACTGTTGGCCGACCCCGGGCTGTTCAGCGAATGATTTAGATCTCGTCCCCCGGGAGCAGCAGCGGCATGATCACCGCGGTGATCGTCAGCAGGGCCGTTGCACCGCAGATCAGGTAGCAGATCCAGTTGTAGAAGCGGGAATTGACCCGCTTGCCCATCAGCTTGGGGTCGTTGATCAGCCGCAGCATGAACACCAGCACCACGGGCAGCACCACGCCGTTGATCACCTGGCTGATGTACATCACCGCGATCAGGTTGATCGACTGGAAGAGCACGAACCCCGCGCCGATTACGATCAGCACCGTGAACAGCACGTAGAACTGCTTGGCCTCGCCAAAGCTCTTGCTCAGCCCCGATTCCCAGCCGAAGCCCTCGCAGATTGTGTACGAGGTGGACAGCGGCAGGATGCTCGCGGCGAACAGGCTGGCATTAAGCAGGCCCACGGCGAACAGCAGCCCGGCCCACTTGCCGGCGATCGGACCCAGGGCCTTGGCCGCGTCGGCCGCGGTCTCGACGCTGATCCCGTGCTTGTACAAAGTCTCGCTGGAGACGATCACCATGAACACCGCGACGATCATTACCGCGATGCAGCCGGTAATCGTGTCGATCTTGGACAGCCGGTAGTTGTCGATGTGCACGCCCTTCTCGGCGACCGAGGACTGCTGGTAGAACAGCATCCAGGGCGTGACCGTGGTGCCTAAAAGGGCGATGAGCATCACGATGTAGTTGCGGTCGGGCAGGATGCGCGGCACGAGCAACGCGCGGGCCACCTCGCCCGGATCGGGTTTGACGATGATTCCGGCGGCGATGTAGCTGAGGTAGAACAGCGCCGCGGCAAGGAAGACCTTTTCGATGGTCTTGTAGGTCCCCCGCAGCACCAGCGCCCAGATCGCCAGCGCGGCGATCGGCACGGCCACGATCCGCGCGATGCCGAACAGCTCGGCGGCCGCGGCCACTCCGGCGAACTCGGCGGCGATGATCGTCAGGTTGGTCAGCAGCAGGCCGCTCATCAGCGCGAAAGTGATCTTCACGCCGAAGCGCTCGCGGATCAGGTCGGAGAGCCCCTTGCCCGTGACCACGCCCATGCGGTTGGCCATTTCCTGGACCACGATCAGCGCCACGCACAGCGGTACGAAGATCCACAGCGTTTCCAGGCCGAAGTCCGCACCGGCGCGCGTGTGGGTCGCGATGCCGCCCGCATCGTTCCCCGCGTTGGCCGTAATGATCCCCGGCCCGAGCACCGAGAGGAACAGCAGCGGCGTGCGCAGCCTGGAGGAGATCAGTGAGCGGATCGAGACCAGCATGGAACTGTACCGCTGCTAGGCCGCGTCCTTGTCAAAGTAGGGCAGCAGGTCGTCGAAGGAGTTGCGTAGGTCGATCACTCCCAGGATTCTGCCGCCCCCGTCGAGCACCGGGCAGGCGAGGAACGAGTACTTCTGGAAGGTCTCGGCGACCTTGCGCACGCTGGTCCCCGGTTCGACCGCCACCAGCCGCGTTGACATCAGCTTATTCAGGGCCTGGTCGCGCCCGCTGGTCAACAGCTCGCGTAGCGTAACGACCCCGGTCAAGCGTCCGGCGCCGTCCACCATGTAGATGTAAAAGATCATGTCGATCTCGCCGGCCAGCGTACGCAGCTCGTCCAGGGCCTGACCCACGGTCGCCCGCGGGTGCAGTCGGATGAACTCGTTGGTCATCAGGCCGCCGGCCGAGCGCTCGTTGTATTGGATCAGCTCCTGGATCTGTTCGCGCTCGGCGGGCTGCATCGCGGCGATGATCTGCTGCGATTGCTCCGAGTGCAGCTGGCTGAGAATGTCCACCGCCTCGGCCGGGTCCATCTGTTCGATGATGTCCGCGGCGGTCTCGGGTTCGAGGTGCGAGAAGACCTTTTTCTGGACGTCCTCCTCGGTCTCCTCGAGCACGTCGGCGGCATCCTCCACGCTCAGGGTGCGCACCACGGCCATCTGCTCGTCGCGGTCCAGATCCTCAAGGATGTCGGCCATCTCGCCGGGGTGCAGCTGCTTCATCTGCGCCTGCTCGACCTTGAGTCGGATCGCCCCGGTCCCCTCGGTCTCGGCCAGCGGCTGAACCACTTTCCAGTTGACCAGGTCGTCGCGCATCTCGCGGCGCAGTATTCCGCGGGTCAGCCGCCGCACACTGCTCTCAAATCCCAGCCGTCGCAGCAGCCCGGTCAGCCCGACGTCGACGTGGACGATCCACGGGCGGTCGGAGATCAGCATGTGTACGTCGTTGACCCGCTCGACCTTGGCGCCGTCGACGTCGACGATCTGTTTGTCGAGCAGCACCTCGCGTACCCGGAAGTCGTTGTCCGACAGCTGTCCGTCCAACGGTTCGGGATGATGGTCGGTGGTCAGCTCGCCGGACTCGAACTGGGCCGGAGAGAAAGCAATGGACGGCAAATAGAATTCGCGGCCCTTGTTGCGCAGCACGATCCCTTTGACCGGCGGGTAGGGGAACTCGCCGCTGGGCAGCTCGGCGACCAGGTCCCAGACGCGCCCGAGCTTGCGGTCCGAGTGATCGTGTATGGTTCTGCCCAGGATCTCAGAGAAGTACTTGAAGCCCACAGCATTGGACTGAGCCATGACATCCCCCCGTGCCTGGATCGATATCCGGCGCAGAGAACGGGCCTATTCAGTTGTGGCTGATGTCGATCGCGAAGGGATCAGGGACGGACGGTGTGGCGGACCGCCCCGATGCCCGTAAGCAATCGGCAGCTACTTCCAGGACTAGGTCCGTCGTCCATTTACGTTTATCCCTCGTGCGTTGTGCACATTGTATATGCGGGGAGGGAATATACCGCCGCCGGGTGCGGCGGTCAAGGGCGATTCAGCGCCTGTGGCGCGGGATCAGGTCGTCGTCGTCCTCGTCAACAAGGCCCAGGACCGAGCCTTTGGACGGGGTGTTGCGTTCCGAGTTTCTGCGCTGGGGTTTGAGACGGCGTTCCTTGGCGATCAGCTTGGAAACCTTCTCTTCGCCGATCATCTTGGTCACCGCTCGTTCCAATGCCAGCAGGTCGTCGAGCAACGACATGTTCTTGTCGAACTGGCCGCGCAACTGCTTGATCGCTTTGAGCACCTCGCCCGAGTCGTGGGCGGCTATCGGATCATCGTAACTGTCGCCTTGCATCGAGCTCTGGAGTTGGGACACCGACTCCAGAACCTTGCCCTGCATCTCGTCCAGCTGCCGGTGCAGTGCAGCCAGCCCCTTTCCCGTGCGGTCGAGATCGGGCTTTATCGCGCCCAGCGTCTTATTGGCCTCTTCGGTTACGCTACGCTGGGCCTGAAGTCCGGCACGCAGTTGGTCGGCTACCCCGGTCTCCATGCCGGACATCGATTTGAGCGAGCGTTTGACCCGGCGTGAGATGCGGAAGTTCTGAATGACGCTCACCAGCATCAGCGTGGTGGTCAGGCAGACCACCAACAGCAGCAGCGGGTCCTGGATATCGGATGTTCCGGCGGGCCACCAGGAGGGCATATTGAACGAGAACCATCCCGAATCGGTGGCCTCGACGAATCCGTTGATCAATGATTGTACTTGGGTTGCTTGCTCGGCCAACTTGGGCACCCCTGGAAGACTGCCTAGTTTTTAACCTTGCCTTTAAGCCAGCGCGCGAGTCTTTCTTTGGCCGTCTTGGGCTCCTCGGCCTTTTGGGCCTCGAGCTTGATCAGCCGCAGTTCGCGCAACGCGTCCACGCAGTTGGGATTGCAGATCAACGCCTTCTCGAACTGCTTCTCTGCAAATTCCTTGAGTCCCTGATCTTTGTAGACATGGCCGAGGTAGAGGTAGGCCTTCTCGGCCCGCGGATTGATCGTCACGGCGCGGTTGAGGAACTCGCGGCCCTGGAACATGTAGTCGGCGAGATCTTCCTTGGATTTTTTCTGGACCTCTTCGGTCTCCTCGGTGTCGCGCTCGCGGGGGACGTTGTACAAGGCCCAACCCAGGTGCGCGAGGTATTCGGCCTCGCTGGGGCTGATCTCGGTGGCCTTGCGAAAGACCTCCGAGGCCTTGAGATAGCGACGTTCCTTGACCAGCGCCTGTCCCTCTTGGAATAACCGCTCGGCCATGATGATCTTTTTTACGCCCTCGATGCGCGAGTCGGTCTTGGGCGCCTCCTCCTCCTTGCCCTTGATCTTGGCCAGGTAGGAGTCGATGTGCTTTTGGGTTTGCAGCGCCTCGTACGATTTGAGCACCCGGCGGAAGATTTCCTCGACCCGATCGCGAACATCTTTGCTGGCCTTGCCGAAGAAGCGGTCGGGGTGGAAATCCTTGGCCAGCCGATGATAGGCCGCGCGCACGTCGCTCTCGGTCGGTTCCTCGTCGCCGATCCCCAACACCTCGAAATGGTTGTCCGATTGCACCCGCTGCCACATCGCGTAGACCTTACGCCGGACCTGCGCCTCCTCGGTTGTCGGCTCCTCGGCGCCCTTCTCAACAACTTGCTTTTTAGGCTTTGCCGTGGGTGCGGATTCGGCCGGCTGTTTGGCGTCGGGCTCGGGAGGCGTATCGTCTTTGGGGCTGGGGGTCGGCCGGACCGATTGTTCTTCGTCGCCGGGCTTGGTTGCCGCAGCGCGGAACTCGATCATTCCGGCAGCCCACAATGCGTAGATGATCTGATATGAGCGTTGCATGTCCAGGCCGGAAGTCGCCATCACGTTGGACAGAGCCTGGGTGCCGTCGATCGCGTCGAGCATCCGGCTCTCGGTCGGAGTCAGCTCGAGGTCTTGCAGGCGGTAGAACAGGTCCGAACCCAGGGCAACGTACTGATCGTCGTGGGGCTCGATCAGCGGCAACAGCCGGTTCATATCGTAGTGTCGCCTGACACCCTCGTTGATCACGTTGGCCACGGACATATCGATCTGGGAGATGTCGCCGGTGATCGTGGGATCCTCGACAAAGCGGTAATTGCCGCTGCGCCAGGAGAAGATCTCGAACAGCTTTTCGCGCATTTGCAGTCGGAGGTAGTAGACCAGCTCGTTGGGAGTCAGCTCCCCCATCTCGATCAGGATCGTGCCCTGCAGCCGGTTGGCGGTCTTGAGTCGTTCCACCGACTCGGCGCAGATCTCGGGGGTGATCTTGCGCAGACGGACCAGGAAGTTGCCGAAGTACTCCGACTCGATATTGGTCGAAACCGAGACCGGATAGCCTTCTTTAATTGCTACTTCTTTCTCGATGCCGTCGGTCTGGATATTGAGCGAGCCGGTCTTGTTCAGCACGTAGAGACTGTGCAACAGCTGGGGGAAGGGGATTTTGTCTAGATCGCCTTCGAGCAGCACGTTGGGCTCAAGGACCCCGGGGTCCTCGGTCTTTTCGCTCGACGCCTGCTGGGCCTGTTCCTGCTCGTTCTCGTCCTCGACCTGAGCGTCCCCCTCACCGATGAACGAGTAGATCTTTTCCAGCAGCTTGCTCAGCTGAAACGGTTTTTCGACGAAGTCGTCGGCGCCGTATTTCTGACGGGCATCGGCTTGAAGCTTGTAGCTTTTGTAGATCGCGCTCATCAGGATCACGGGCGTGCTGCTGTTCTCGCCTTCCTTGATTTTACGACAGACTTCCCAACCGTTCATCTTGGGAAGCAGCACGTCGAGCAGCACAAGATCGGGCCGGAGTTCCTCGAATTTGGTCAAGGCATCCTCGCCGTTTTTAGCGACGATGGTTTCGTAGCCTTTGGAGTTGAACGAGGCGTACAGAATCTGGCCGATGTTTTTGTCGTCATCCACGACGAGAATGCGCTTGGGCATTCGATTCGCTCCTATTAACGCTTGGTACGGGGCGCGATTACGCCAGAAGGGTCATAGTATACTGTCCACGGCTCGCCCGATGCAACGTGTTTGGCGCCTATCATTGTAAATATCCTAAACTCTTAAGCCGTTGCACCAACGCGGGATTAACGTCCTGGTCGCCGACCCGGCCGCCCTCGATGCTCAGCGGGTCGCGCTGGACCGGCGTGGTCTCGTAGGTCTCGACGCGGCGTATCGGGCTTTGCGCCAGCTTTCGCGGATCGAACGCCTCGGTCAGCACGCGGCCGTCCAAATCGTCGGCAACGGGCATGCCCAGCAGGTACAGGGCGGTCGGCGCGATGTCGACCAGTTCCGCGCCCTCGATCCGCGCCCCGGGCCTGACTTTGGGCCCGACGAGCAGCACCACGCCGTCGTCACCGCTGTGGTGCGTGCCCGAGAGGAACGAGGCGATTACCGCGTTGCTCTGCTCGGGCCGCTGCCGGTGGACCAGGAATTGTTGCATCTGATCCACACGCGGTGTGACGAGCACCGTTCGGCGGTCCAGCCGCCGAAGCTCGAGCAGTTCGAATTGTTCGCCCAACTCATCGCGTAGGGCGGACCCCAGCTGATCGATCCAGCCCGCCCCGCGCCAGATCGGCGCGCGCAAAACGAGCATCTCCAGCCCGATCCAGGCCTTTTCGGCCTGTTCGCGGTCGACGAAACGAGCCACGGGCGCGCTGCCCAGCTCCCAGCGCTGCGCGAACTCCAGTTTGCCGTAGGGCGTATCGTGCGAAAAAAGATCGCCCCCATCCTCGAGCACGCGGCGGTCCAGACCCAACGCCTCGAGGGTCCCCGGCCCGAGCAGTGCCTGATAGTACGATGCCTCGGGTTCGCCAAAGCCGTGGTCCGAGCAGATCAGCAGATGGCTGCCCGGGGGTCGGTTGCGCCAGATCTCGCCCAGGGCCGCGTCGGCCTTGGTCCAGGTGGCTGTCAGCGGGTCGTCCCCCTGCGGCGAGGGCACGGAATCGTCGGGTGCGAACAGCTCGGGGTGCCAGCGCCGCATCCAGCCCAGCATCCCCTGATGGCCCGCGGCGTCGGTCTCGATCGAGAGTATCAACGTCAGGTCGGTATGGCGTTTGCCCAGCAGGCAGGCCTTGAGGAACAGGTGCTCGAGCTCTTTATTGTCGGCCGATGTCGCGCAGCCCTGGAGGTTCAGTCCCTCGGGCAGCTCGTTGGGCTCCCAGGTCGGCACGTGCGGAATCCAGCCCCAGTCGCCGGCGGGCCGCACGCGGCAGAAGAAGAAGTCGTAGACCGCGATGGTCCGGCCGTAATCCCGCGCCATTTCCCAGATGCGCCGGACCTTGATCTCGCGCGGCTCAACGTTGATCGCGAACCACGACATCTGTTTGTCCGGAGTCACGCCGTGGACCACGGGCACGCGGCCGGTGGCGATGGTGGTCCAACTGGTGGGAGAGTAGGCGTAGTCGGTCTTGAGCACGCCCGCGGCGCCGCCGGCGAGCAGCCGCTCGAGGTTGGGCAGCAGCCCGGCTGCGATCAGCGGCTCGAGGATCCGCCAGTCGGCCCCGTCCAATCCGAGGATCACCAGTTCGTTGGAGTCCGGAGCGTGGGTCAGAGGCCGCGGCTCGACCGCAGGCACCCGCCTGGCCGGCAGCAGCTGATGGTCAAAGGGGCGCCAGCCTGGTTCCAGGCCGTTGACGATTGGGTCGGGATTGTCCAGGCCGACCTGCAACGCCTGGTCCGAGCATCCCCCGAGCAACCAGGCGCAGCCGAGCAAGAACACGGCGGTCGCGGCAGTTGTCCGGCGCGGAGTCGATGAATATCCGTTTACAGCCTGAAGACGGCTCATTGCAGATAGCCGATGCTGCGCAGCCGCTCCACGGTTTGCGGGTCCATTTCATCGACGCTGATTTCGAACGTCTTGATGCGCAGTGGATCGCGCTGCACCGGCGAGGTCTCGTGGGTCTGGATGAAACTCACGGGTTTGGCCTGCATCCGGCGCGGCTCGAACGCCTCGCTGAGCACCCGCCCCTCCATGTCGCGACCCACGGGCAGGCCCAGCAGGTAGAGCAGCGTGGGCGTGATGTCGAGCAGGTCGGCGTCGACGATGCGCGCGCCGGGCCTGACCCGCGGTCCGGCAATTAATACGATTCCTTGGTCGTCCGGATGGTGCTCGCCGGTCTGAAATATTACGTCGACAGCCGAGGTTCCTTCATCCCGGCCATGGATCAGGGTCCCGAGCAGTGCCTCCTTACGCGGTATGATCAGCAGCCTGCCCGATTCCTCGGGCTTGAGATCGATGCTCTTAACGCTGTGCGGCCCGAGGTCCAAACTCAGCGCCGCTCTGAGTTTGATGCGCCAGCCCTGGGGCGTGGCGCCGGTCGGGGTCAGCTCGAGCTGTTCCAGATGCAGCAGAATACTCTCCGGGTGCTCCGCGCCGGCCAAGTGCACTACGGGCATCTGGTCAATCCGATGGTGCAGTTTGACCCGTAGTGTGCCGAAGGGAGTCTGGGCCTTAACCCGGTCGCCCTGCTCGAGCTGTTCGCGTTTAAGGCCAAGGAAGTGCAGGAACGAATCGCTGAACGTGGCGTGCAGATCGTCGAGTTTGGGGATGCCGAAGCCGTGATCAGAGCAAATCACCATGTGGCTGCCCGGTGGGCGGTTGTGCCACAGCTCGCCCAGCCCGCGGTCGATCTCGATCCAGGTCGAGGTCAGCACGTCGTCGTTCGATTGCCTGGCCACCCTGACGTCATCCTGGAACAGGTCGGGTCGCCAACGCCTGAGCCAGGCGAACACTCCGCAGTGTGCGGCCGCGTCGGTCTCGGAGCAGAGGATTACAGTCAGGTCGGTGGACTTCTGCCCGAGAATGCAGGCCTTGGTGCGCAGCCGATCCGGGTCGCGCTCAGGGTCGTGTTTGGGACAATCGCCGAGCTTGATCTCGGGCGGCAGGTCTTTGCGGCCGCCCTGTATCGGCAGGTTGGGAATCCAGCCCCACGGCCCGTAAGGCCGCTTGCGGCAGAAGTAGTAATCGTAAACCGCGATGGTGCGATCATGCTCGCGGGCGATCTCCCAGATCCTGCGGACCTTGATTTCCTGAGGTTCGACGTCCATCGCGCCCCAGGCCTGCTCCACGTCGATGTCCGGGGTGATCCCGTGGACCTCGGCCGGTCGGCCGGTGGCGATTGTGGTCCAGCTGGTGGGGGAGTAGGCATGGTCGGTGCTGAGAATTCCAGCCGCGCCCACGGCCAACAGCTCGCGCATGTTCGGCAGCAGTCCGGCGTCGATCATCGGCCCGACGTAACGCCAGTCCGCGCCGTCGAGACCCAGCAAGATCACCTGATTGTCGTCCCGGCCGTATTTCAGAGCGTGGGGCGTTATCTGCGGCACCTCGCGCGGTAGGGTCTGATTATCGATCGGCAGCCGTCCCTCGAACTGCGAATGCATCGTTTGTAGCTCAAGGCTCTGGAGTTCGGCGTCATCGGCGAAAAAGCGTTGCTGCACGATGAAAAGCAGCACTAGGCCCAGCGCCAGCAGCACGGCCGAGGATATCAGCAGCCGACGATGTCTTAGCAGTGTTCTGATCAGCATCCGCGATGCGCATCCCGCATGGGTGTGGAGTAGCCGGTCGAGGTCAGCCCATTATAGCGGCCAGGGTCTCCTCGTTCGGTGGTCTGGCAAGGCCGCGCTCGGTAACGATTGCGGTGATCAATGCGGCTGGTGTGACGTCAAACGCCAAATGCGCAGCATCGGCGTCCGGCGGCGCAATGTATTGTCCGTTGATTTTGATCACCTCTTCGGCGCTGCGGCGCTCGATGGGGATCTGCTCCCCGCTTTGCAGAGAGAGGTCGATGGTCGAGGTCGGAGCCGCCACCAGGAACGGAATGCCGTGGTGCGCCGCGAGCACGGCCAGCGAGTAGGTGCCGATCTTGTTCGCCGTGTCGCCGTTGGCCGCGATGCGATCCGCGCCGACCACCACCAGTCCGATCTTGCCGCGGGCCATCATTGCGCCGGCGGTGTTGTCGCACAGTAATGTCACCGGGATCTTATCTTGCATCAGTTCCCAGACGGTCAGCCGCGAGCCCTGAAGGTAGGGGCGGGTCTCGTCGGAAAAGACGTGAATCGCCTTGCCCGCCTCGTGGGCCGCGCGGATCACGCCCAGGGCCGTGCCGTAGCCGCCGGTAGCCAGCGCCCCGGCGTTGCAGTGGGTCAGCACGCCCGCGCCCTGCGGCACCAACTCGGCGCCCAGCCGTCCCATGGCGCGGCAGGCGGCAACATCCTCGTCAAGGATCATCTGGGCCTCCTCGATCAGGGCCGCGCGCATCGCGTCCACGCCCTGCGGCGCCTCGCGCTGCGCCCGGCCGCGCATCCGCTCCAGAGCCCAGAACAGGTTGACCGCAGTGGGGCGCGTGGCGGCCAGCAGCTCGATCGCCGGATCGAGCTTTGCCAGCAACTGCACTCCGTCGTCCGCCTCGGTGGTGCAGGCGGCCAGGGCCACGCCCATTGCCGCGGTGATGCCGATCGCCGGCGCGCCGCGTACGACCATCGTGCGGATCGCGTCCGCTACTTGCTCGACGCTGGTGAAGTCGCGATAGACTTCGTCCAGCGGCAGCTTGAGCTGGTCGAGCAGAATTACGGCCGGACCGCCGTCACGCTTGTGTTTCCAGGCCACGGTGAAAAACGACATTGTGTAACACTCCGCCTTTTAGAACGCCGCCGAGAAGCCTGCCCCGCCCCCCACACCGTAGGACCAGTAGCCCTCGGAGAAGTCGGACACGTCCTGGATGATGTAGTTGGCGCCCACCGAGAAACCCAACGGCCCGGCGCTGATGTTCACGCCGCCGCCCGCCTGCAGCGAGGGCGATGCCTCCCACTGATCATCCCCCGCGAACCTCGAGAACGTAGTGCCGCCGCCCGCCGAGAGATAGGGGTTGATCGGGAAGTTCGGGGCCAGGTCCACGGTGGCCGTGAGCATCAGGGGGATGAATTCGACGCGGCGCGTGCCGTCGTGACCGCTGCGAGTATCCTCGACACCGTACTGGCCGTAACCCGTGGTCGCCATCAGCGAGAAGTAGTCGTTGAACTGGTATCCCGCGCCGACCTCGGCCAGCCAGCCGATGCCCTGGGTGTCGCTGCCCTGGTAGGCCGAAACGCCGAAGCTGACGATTACGTGCCCCTTGCGCTCCTTCTTTTCCGAGCGCGCCTGGGCGCTGCCCGCGCAGAGCAGCACGCTGATGCACAGCACGATGATCGTCGCCGATATTTTGGAAGGAAGCCTCATCGCATCACCCCCTAAGCTTGTCCTGGATAATCCGCCGCAGGGTCGCGGGATCGGCCTTGCCCTTGCTGGCGGCCATCGCCTGACCGATGAAGAAGCCGATCAATTTATCCTTGCCCGCGCGATACTGCGCGACCTGGCCCGGATTCGCCTCCAGCACCTGATCGGCCAGCCGCTCAAGCTGCGCCTCGTCGCTGATCACGCCCAGCCCGCCTTGTTCGACCAGCTGCGCGGGGCTGCCGCCTTGGTCCACGACCTGCTTGAAGACCTGTTTGGCGATCTTTCCGCTTATCGTACCATCGCCGATCATCCGGATCAGTTCGGCCAGGGCCTGGGGCGTCAATTTGAGCTGCGGCAGCTCCTCGGGCGTCGTCACCTCGCGCAGCACCTCGCTCATCACCCAGTTGGCAGCCGATTTGGGGTCGACGCCGCAGGCGGTTACCGCCTCGAAGTAGTCGGCCGTGGCCTTTTCCGCGCAAAGCAGCGCCGCGTCATCCGCGGATAGTCCCAGCCGCTTGCAAAAGCGCTCCTGCCGCTCCCAGGGCAGCTGGGGCAGCTCGTTGCGCATGCGTTCGATCCAGGGCTGGTCGACCAGCAGCGGCGGCAGATCCGGGTCCGGGAAGTAGCGGTAGTCGTGCGCCTCCTCCTTGGAGCGCATCGGCAAAGTGATGCCGCGCTCCACGTCGAACAGTCGCGTCTCGACTTCCACCGTGCCGCCCGCGTCGAGCAGCGCGGCCTGACGCTCGACCTCGAACTGCAATGCGCGCTGCACGTTGCGAAAGCTGTTGAGGTTCTTGATCTCGCTGCGCTTGCCAAGCTGGACTTGGCCCACGGGCCGTAGCGAGACGTTGGCGTCGCAGCGCAGCGATCCTTGCTCCATGTTGCCGTCGCAGACCCCGAGGTAGCGCAGCAGCCGCCGCATTTCGCGCATGTAGTTCGCGGCCTGCTCCGGGCTGGAGATCTGCGGCTCGCTGACGATCTCGATCAGCGGCACCCCGGTGCGGTTGAGGTCGACCAGGCTGTGCGAAAGATCGTGCGGCGGGTGGACATTCTTGCCCGCGTCCTCCTCGAGGTGGATGCGGTTGATGCCGATGCGAGCCGATTCGCCGTGCTCGCCAATGACGTTCAGTGCGCCGTCCCGGGCCAGCGGCAGCTCGTACTGGCTGATCTGGTAGCCCTTGGGCAGGTCGGGGTAGAAGTAGTTTTTGCGCGCGAACACCGAGCGCTGCGCAATGGAGCAATTCGTGGCCAGGGCGACCTTGAGAGCCATGCCCACCACCGCCTGGTTGAGCATTGGCAGCGATCCGGGCATGCCCAGGCAGACCGGGCAGACGTTGGTGTTTGGAGTCGCGCCGAATTGCGTGGAGCAGCCGCAGAAGATCTTGCTGCGCGTGCGCAGCTGCGCGTGCACCTCCAGGCCGATAACGGTTTCGTACTTCATCGCGCGTCCGCGTTTGGTTGAGCCATCGGCGGCGTACCCAGATGGTGTTGCGTGGCCGACTCCAGGGCGTCGCCGACCTTGAGCAGCGTCGGCTCGTCAAAGGGGCGTCCGATCAATTGCAGGCCTGCGGGCAGACCCTGGGCCATGCCGCAGGGCAGGCTGATCGCCGGCAGCCCGGCGAGGTTGACCGAGATCGTGTAGACGTCGGAGAGGTACATGGTCAGCGGGTCGTCCAGCCGTTCGCCGATACGAAACGCGGTGCTGGGGCTGGTGGGCGTGGCCAGCAGGTCGACCTGCTCGAAGGCCCGCAGGAAGTCGTTGCGGATCAGCGTGCGCGTGCGTTGGGCCCGGCCGTAGTAGGCGTCGTAGTAGCCCGAGCTCAGGGCGAAGGTGCCGAGCATGATCCGGCGCTTGACCTCGCGGCCAAAGCCCGCGGAGCGCGAGCGCATGTAGGTCCGGCGCAGGTCGTCGTCTTGGCAGCGCAGCCCGTAGCGCATGCCGTCGTAGCGCGCCAAATTGCTCGAGCACTCGGCCGGCGCCACGATGTAGTAGGCGGCAATCGCATATTGGGTATGCGGCAGACTCACGGGCAGCACTTCGGCGCCCAGCCCGCGCAGCACGTCCAGCGCCTCGCGCACCAGCTTCTCGATTTGCGGGTCGAGCCCGCCGACAAAGTACTCCTCGGGTACGCCGATCTTTAAGCCGCGCACGTCGTGGTCGCACGCCGCAATCAGATCGGGCAGCGGCCGGTCGGCGCACGTCGCGTCGCGCGTATCGAGTCCGGCGATCTGCTGCAACATCAGCGCCGCGTCGCGCACGCTGCGCGTCAACACTCCGGCCTGGTCCAGGCTCGAGGCGTAGGCCACGATGCCGTAGCGGCTGACCCGGCCGTAGGTCGGCTTGAGTCCGACAATGCCGCACAGCGCCGCGGGTTGGCGCACGGACCCGCCGGTGTCGGTCCCCAGGGCCGCCGGGCACAGCCGCGCCGCGATGGCGGCCGCGCTGCCGCCCGAGCTGCCGCCGGGCACGCGTTCGAGGTCCCAGGGGTTGCGCGTCGGGCCGAAGCACGAGGTCTCGGTCGAGCTGCCCATGGCGAACTCGTCCATGTTGGTCCGGCCCAGGAATACCGCGCCCGCGTCCTCGAGCCGCTGCGTGACCGTCGAGTGGTAGAACGGCACGAAGCCATCGAGGATCGGGCTGGCGCAGGTGGTTGGGCTGCCGGGCACGCAAAAGTTGTCTTTGACTCCCAGCGGCACTCCAGTCAGCGGCCCGCCCCGGCCCTGGTCGATCATCTGCTGGGCGCGCCGCGCCATCTCCAGCGCGCGTTCGGGCTCGAAACGGATGAAGCTGTTGAGCTGCGGGTCGAGCTGTTGCGCGCGTTCCAGCAGCGCCTGGGTCAACTCCACAGCGCCCAACCCACCGCTGTTTAGCAGCGCGGACGTCTGCGCGACGCCGAGGTTCCAGTAGTCGGTGCTCATTCGCTGATGATGCGGGGAACTAAGAACATCTGCTGTGCGTCGGCCGGGGCGTTGGCCAGCGCCTGCTCGTTGGTCGCGCTAGGCTGCGCCTCGTCGGGCCGCATTCGCGCGTCGAGCTCGAGCGGATGGCTGGTGGGCTCGATCTCGCCGAATTCAATCGACTCGAGCTTGGCTACGTAGTCCAGCACCTCGCCGATGTCGGCGGTCAGTTGGTCCAGCTCGTCGTCGGAGAGCTCGAGCCGCGCCAGCTCGGCCACGCGGTGCACGGTCGTGCGCTGGATACTCATCCGCCCGCGCGCAGTTCGGTGATGCGCTGCCTGATCTGGTCGGCGTCCGAGGCGCCCGGCGCCAGCTGCAGGTAGCGCTCGTAGTAGTAGATCGCCTTGCCCGAGCTGCCCATGCGCTGGTGGCAGATCCCCAAGCCGCGATAGGCCGAGGCGTGACCGGGGTTGTTGCCCAGCGCCTCGTTGAAGCGATCTAGGGCCGCGGAGTTGTTGCCCAGCGATAGGTAGGCGTAGCCCAGGGCCGTAGTCGCGTCGCTGCTCAGCGGCATGATCTGCTTGGCCGAGGCGAAGTAGTGCAGCGCCTCGGTGTAGCGGCCGGCGTTCATCGCCTCGCGGCCCTGGCGCATCAGCATGTTGAATTGATCGTGGCGGGCCAGGGCGTTGCCCGCGTCGCCCGGCTCGTAGTCGTCATCGGGCTCGGACGTGGGCTGGGCGAGTTTGGCGCGCCATTGCTCGATGGCGCTCTTGATCCCCGCGTGTTCGGGGTTGGTTTTTAACGCCGCTTCGCCGCGCTCAATGGCGGCCGCGTAGTCCTTGCCCTCGGCCAGCAGTTTGGCCAGCTCGAAGTTGGCCTGCAGGTTGGTTGCGTCGAGCTCCACCGCGCGCTTGAGGTGGTCCAGCGCCTCGCTGCTCTTGCCCCCGGCAACGTAGGCCAGGGCCGCGCTGAGGCGTTCCTCGGCGCGTTGCGGCCAAGCGTCGCGGTCGACCTCGATCAAAGGTTCGCCCAGGGCGACCAGTTGCTGCGCCAGTTCCAGCGAGCGCTCGGTTTCGCCCGATGCCAGGGCGCAGTAGAGCCGGGCTCTTGCGGCCACGGGCGCTTCGGTTTTGGCGGTCTGCGCCCGCTGGGAACTCTCGCAGACCCGTCCGACCAGAGCCTGATCCGTGCTCAGACGATTTTGCCAGAACAACGAGGCGGCCAGCCAGACCTCGATTGCGCCGTCGTCGGGCCGCGCCTTGGCCGCCGCGGCGAAAAGTTCGGCCGCGCGCTGGTAGGCCTCGGGCGTCCCGAGCTTGTACAGCTCCAGCGCCTGGCGCAGGTCGCCCTCGTTCTTGATCTGCTGCAAGTGTCGGACGTGGGTCGTGGTGATCTGCTGTTTAATCTCCGGCGCGCCCCAGGGCAGGTGGATCAGCCCCTGACGCCCGAGCACGGTCAGCCCGGCCAGGGAGATGATCACCACGATCAGCGTAAAGAGCAGGACCAGCTGGTTTCTGCTGCGCGACTTGAGCGTCTTGAGGGTGTGTTGAAACTCCTCTTCGGGAATCCCGTTTGCCTGATAGCGGTGCGTCTCGCGCGGTTGCGGGAAGTCCGACGAGGGCCGTGGCTCCGGTTGAACCTTCCGAGGCTGGGCAGCGCTCAAGGGCCGCGGGGCTGTCGCTGCCTCGCGCTCGAACTCGGCGGTCAGCTCGTCGCGGACCGGGTCCGGCGCGCTGGGTTGTGCGGTGAAGATCGTTCCGCATTTGGAGCAACGGGCCTTGAACGGACTGTCCGGAATCGCGGCGTCGCTCAGTTCGAAGACCGTGCTGCATGATGGGCATTGGAGACGCATAAACGTATTTTAACTCTATTCTCTAATTCTTTACCAACGACGAACCCCGGACCATCGCCGGGGAACGTAAAGTGCGATCAATCGATGGTCTTTAGTTTGGCCCAGCGGGTCAAGAACACTTTGCGCTCGCCCGAGTTAAAGACCACGGTCACGCGCTGGGCGTCGAAATACGGTTCAGCCTCAACTACCCGACCCTCGCCGAACACCCCGTGCTGAATGCGCTGTCCGGGACTCAGCTCATGCGAGCCCGCGCTTTGGATTGTTGTTTCCGGGGCGTGGCCTTGGGGGGCCGAGTAGTCCGGATGGTGGTCGAACTCGATCCGTGACTCATGTTGCACAAACGGTTCCCGGGCCCGCTGTTGCGTCGTCTGTCCGTGATCGAACAGCGGGACGCTCAGCGGCGGCGGTCCGAGGTTCTTTACCAGGTTCAGCGGTAGGTCGCGCAGAAAACGCGAGGCGCGGGTCTGGCTGTAGCCCATGCGCCCCAGCCGCCGCCCGGCCCAGGTCAGGAACAGTCGGCGCTGGGCGCGGGTGATCCCGACGTAGAACAGACGCCGTTCCTCACCGTCGCCGTCGGGATCGTCCAATGAGCGTGAGTGCGGCAGCAGCCCATCCTCGAGCCCGCTGATCATCACCGCCGGGAACTCCAGCCCCTTGGCGCAGTGCAGGGTCATCAGGCTGATCGCCTGCTGGCTGTGCTCGTAAGTATCCGGGTCCGAGACCAGGGCCGCGTTTTCCAGAAAACCCAGCAGCGTCGGCTGCTCGTTCTTGTTCTCGTACTCGCGCACCGCGGCGATCAGCTCGGCGACGTTTTCCAGCCGGGCCTCGAACTCCGGACCGTCGCCGCGGCGCAGCAGGCTGCCGTAGCCGCTGGTCTCGACGATGTCGGTCAGGATCACCGACGGACTCTCTCCGCCCTGGTCGCGTTGTCGCCAGGTTTCGACCATTTTTTCAAACACGATAAACGCGTTCTTCAGCCGTGGCGCGGAGTCGTGTGCCGTCTGCTCCAGCGCGCGGTACGGCGAGACCTCGAGCTCGCGGGCCTTGTCGGTCAGCGCGAGCAGCGCCTTGGCTCCGATGCCGCGCGTCGGGGTGTTGATGATCCGCAGCAGGCTCACCGAGTCGTCTGGATTGACCACCAGCCGGGCGTAGGCCAGCAGGTCCTTGATCTCCTTGCGCTCGTAGAAGCGCGTGCCGCCGACGATCACGTAGCTGATTCCGCGCTTGACCAGCTCCTCTTCGATCAGCCGGCTCTGGGCGTTGGTGCGGTAGAAGATCGCCACGTCGCCGGCGCTGAAATCCTCTTTGAGCAGGTCGCGTATCTGCTCGACAAGGAAGTGCGCCTCGTCGTATTCATCGTCGCCGCGAAACAAAATGATCGGCTCGCCCATCGGATTTTCGGTGAACAGTTCCTTGGGCTGGCGCTCGGGGTTGCCCTCAATCACGGCCGCGGCCGCGTCGAGGATCGTCTTGGTGCTGCGGTAGTTGCGGCCGAGCACCACCACCTGGGCCTCGGGGAAGTCCTCACGGAAGTCGGTCAGATTCTCTACCCGCGCGCCGCGCCAACGGTAGATGCTCTGGTCGTCGTCGCCCACCAGGCAGATGTTGCGCCCTGGGCCCAACAGCAGTCGCAGCAGCCGGTATTGCACGAGGTTGGTGTCCTGGGCCTCGTCCACCAGCAGGTAGTCAAAGCGCCCCTGAAGTTTGTTCCGCACCTCTTCGGACTGTTCGAGCAAGTGCAGCATCTCGGCCAGCAGGTCGCCGAAGTCCAGGGCGTTGTTGCGCCGCATTTCTCGCGCGTAAGTCTCGAGCACCGCGCGCAACGGCTTACTGCGCTCCGAACCGCCGACCACCATGGACGCCGGGTCGCGCGCGCCGTTCTTGGCGCGGTCGAGAACCGAGGCGACCAACTGTACGGGCAGCAACTTGTCGTCGAGGTTCAGCTCCTTGAGGATGCGCTTGATCAGCGCGCGCTGATCGCCGGTGTCGTAGATCGTGAAGTCGGGGCGGATGCCGATCGCCTTGCCGTAACGCCGCAGCAGCCGTGCGCCGATCGAGTGAAAGGTGCCCATCTGGATCGTGCCGCGCTCCAAGTGCTCCGGACCGACCAGGCTTTCGACCCGCTCGCGCATCTCCTGGGCCGCCTTGTTGGTGAAGGTAACCGCCAGGATCCGCCACGGGTCGACACCGCGTTCCATTATCAGGTGCGCGATGCGATAGGTCAGCACGCGGGTCTTGCCCGACCCGGCGCCGGCAAATACCAGCAATGGTCCCTTGTCGTGGAACACCGCCTCTCGCTGATGCGAGTTGAGCTGCTGCGCCAACGGGCTGTTTGTGTAATCCGTCATCGATACCCCGGGAAGATCGGCCCAGTAAGGGAGCATAACCGGACCGCGTCGTCAAACGGGAATATCCTTGACTTGCGGTCGTCCCCTTGGAGATGATCAATCTATGGCTGATAAATTCGCAATGAGCTTCATCTACCTGCTGCCGCGCGGGCAATCGCAGAAGGTGGTCGAGTCGCTGCCGCACCAGGTGGAGAAGCCCGACGATCGGTTCGAGCTGCTCGATGTCGACGGACTGTCGATGATCGATTGGCAACGCAACCAGGAGGACGGCGCCGGGCTGCACATGCGGATGGATCGCGACGACTTTCTTTTCGCCGTGCTCAGTTACGCCGAGTTCCCCGAGCACGGCGTGGACGTGCTGGTCAGCTTCCGCGATCCGGGCTCGGGCAACGGGCGTAGCGTGCTGTTCTCCGACGTGCTCTCGATCGAATACCTGCCGATCGACAAACGGCGGATCACCGGCAATCTGGTTTTGCTCTACAACTTCCCACGCCGGTTTGATGCGGTGCTTGGCTGAAAACTGGTGTAACATACCTCGCCGAACCTGAGGGGTTTTGATGACCGACCCAGTCCCGGAGGAAATAAAATGAGGCGCTTGCTCGCCCTGTTGGTGGCTTTACTGCTGGTCGCGATGCTCGGCAGTCTGTGCTCCTGCGCATGCGACGACGACGATGACGACGATGATCAACCGGGTGACGACGACGATGACGACGATGACGAAGACATCCAGGACCTGATCGACCAGGGCAAGCACTGGCTCGAGATCGGCGAGGGCGACAAGGCGCGGCTGGTTTTCCTCGAGGCGCTCGACGTGGTGCCGGGGCATCCCGAGGCGACATACGGTCTGGCGCTTGCCGACGGGCTGCACGAGATGGACGTGATCGGCATCATCTACGACTACCTGATGTCGTTCATCGACGGGTCCGGTCCGGTCAAGGGCGAGGACACCCAGGGGCTGCTCGACCAGTTGCTGCACGACGTGCTCGACGGCCTGGTGATCGAGCGCGCCGACGAGCTGGTCAGCGCGGCTCAGACCGCGCAGCAGGCCCAGGCGACGTTCGAGGTCGAGATCCCGATGATCATCGGCTTCGAGGAGCTGGGCTACGCGGGCAGCGAGTGGGACCAGGCCGACCTGTTGGCCCTCGAATCGTTCGGCGACCTGCTCAGCGGCCTGCTCAAGCACATCTTCGTGATCGACCTGAACACCAACCTGGGCTACATCTTCATCTTTATCGAGATGGACACCAGCGGCGAGACGATCGATATCGTCGGGCTCGTGGTCGACGTGTTGATCCAGATGCTGACCGATCCGGCGTACCCCGACTTCCTGACCCTCGACGCCGAGGGGATCGAGCTCTACCGCGAGGCTGGATTGCAGTTCGGCCTGGGGCTCGACCGCTTCCTGAGGACCTTCGAGGCGATTACCCTGGAGACCGACGACCAGTCCGACGACGTGCTGGGCTACTACGATCTCAACGGCAGCGGCGTCTGGGACGCCGCGGATCCGTGGACGATCCCCTACTACGGTGCGCTGGACGAGCGCCAGATGGCCTGGTGGGCGGTAATCAGCGGCATCGTCGGCGCGATGCGCGACACCTACCTGGACTACACGATCTACGACGTGGACCCGGCCAATCCCAACCCGTTGCACTTCAGCGTGTTCAACCCGCTGCTCCAGATGTTCAACTTGCCGCCGCTGTTCAACGAGGAGATGACCCTCGACATCGGCCAGTGGTATCTCAACCCCAACCCGACCTCGATCCGCGACGGATTGCTGCAGATCCTGCAACTGGTGGACGCGCTGCTGCCGTAACGGCAGATCGATCGCGGGATTATTTTTTCTCTGCTTTAGTTTTACTCAAGGTTTCACGGCGGATTTTAAGTGTAGGAAGAGTAAATAAAATCCCCATAGATGATGTTAACCTTTGAACCTCTTGGCGAATATATGGCCATAGATTATACGCTCCATTATACTTTGCAAAAGCCGACAATCCTTTTTTCCCAATGTTGACGGGCATTGGTGGAGCAGGCAAAGCGTATAGTGCCTGAAAAACAATAGTGATTTCAACAATAGGCGAACTAGGTTTATCAGAAGATTGTTGATCTATTTCATAAATAGGACGGAATGCTATTCGAGCACCAACATCAACAAGTAGATGATTTTCATTATCAATGAGATGGTAATGGCTAGGTAATAGTTTGAAATCACAACCAATTTTTATTTTATCGCTAGGGGGTTCAGTAGGAATGCGATTTTTTATTTGGAGACGTTTTAAGTCGACTCTAAGCAAGTCGACCGACGCGGCCACTTGTGTAGCAGCCAACCACTCGCGGTCTCCTGCAATTAGTTCGTACATTGCTCTTTCTCCACAGAAGGTAGCATTACTATGCCACCAATAAATCGACCCGACGCAGAGTTTTATTCTTCTCTACTTGTGATGAGTCCGCTTGTATCATCGGGCGGCATTCACCACCCTTGATTCCGATTTGAGGCCAGCTATCCTCTTTAATTTCCCACAGATTCTTGGGTTTCCCCATGAATTCCCAGCAAGATAAAAAAATGTCCGCCAGAATAGGACCCTGAGCGTTACTACTATCACCATCATCGTAGGCGACCAGGCTTACCTTCAAACTTAGAGCTCGAGCCAGTCGAATTAAGCTCGATATTTCAAGGTTATCCGGATCATTAAAGATTTGAGAGACTCGACCGGGGCTAACCCCAAGAGTCTCGGCCAATTGTTTTTGAGACATCTTTTTTCTTTTCAGTTGTCGCTGTATTTGTCCGATAAAATCGAATGTTACAGCGAAACGAAATGCCTCTTCACTATCGTTGGTCCAATGCCTTTTAGTGGGCATGATTATCTCCTCTATATTCCCGTGGCTAGGTGATTTCTCAATGTTGCAAGTACTTCCGGATCGTTTGCCAGGCGTGCCATTTTTGCTAGGATGCTCTCATCTGTCCTGTGTGTATTCTTAGTCGTAAAGTGTGATAACACGCAGAGCACAAATCTTCTATTGTTGGCGAGAGGGTGTATGATAAAACCATAAAATCTTGTTCCCCGTCCTTTATCCTCAAACTGGAAACACTTAGAATATTTACCATTATATTCACTTCTGTTGTATCCATGGTACCAATCAGCGTGTGTTATGCCTTCTAACCACGATTCGAATTTTCGCATGTAAGTGTATCGTTCTTTATGTCCGAGATCATTAAAATCACGAGGTCCTCGTAAAAATCTATGTGTTCCCGTTAAAAAAAGGATCCCCCGACGTTGATTTCTCCATGACCTCAACCCTTCTATTTGCTCGATGTGTAATGTCATGTCATCGAGTTCTCTCCGGTAGGTTCCCACTAACTTTAGCTACGGCTAAACAATTAGTCAAGACTTTATCTAACGGAGCGCAAAATTATTTTCCACTCTTGATATTGATCACTTTCGGCATATTGAGGCCGGGGTCGATCAAGTAGTAGCCAATATTCCTGTGCGCTATCGACTCTAAAGATCGGTGCGCTTATGAACTAACACAGAAAGGATAAGGACGATCATCTTCTTCAGGCTGTGCGGATTGCTTGAATTCCGGAAGAGTCGGGGGGTAACATGCGCTCATATGATGTGCAACCCTTTCGAGGATATTACAAGATGATAGCCTGTTTGCGTTTGGCATTGATAGCGATGTTGCTGGCCGCTTGTACGGCCTGGGCCGCGCCGCTGAGCATCAACTCCCAGGTCGGCTCCGGCGATCCGGTGAGCCTGCTGGCGGGCAACGACTCGCAGACCGTGCTGCGAGTGCGCCCCGGCGTGCTCGAGATGGTCGAGTTGACCCACGATCAGGGCGAGACCTATACGGCGCTGTCGATTCCCGGGGCAGGGCGCTCGCAGCAGATCGGCGCGCCCGATCTGCCGGTGATCCGGCGCTTTGTGCAGGTTCCGCACAACGCCGAGCCTAGCGTCGAGGTGCTCTCCAGCAGCAGTCGGACTTACGAGCTTTATGACCTGGGACTTTCCGACGTGGTCTGGCCGCGACAGCCCTCGATCGAGAAGCTTCCCGGCGCGTTGGATGACGCCCAGTTCGTGTTCGACCGCGACGCCTACTACGCCGACCCGGCATCGCAGCCGCTGGTCGAGCTGCGCGATGTGGGAATCGTTCGCGGCCGCCGCCTGGCTCTGCTCGAGGTGCGGCCGATCAGCTACAACGCGATCGAGGGCACGATCGAGGTGCTCAGCGACCTGACCGTGCGCATCGACAACTCCGAGCGCGTGGGCCCGGCGCTGTGGTTGGCCGACGAGGCCCTGGCCGACCCCTACCACGACGGATTGATCGAGCGCATCGTGCTCAATCCGCATTTGGTCCAGGGCGGCTTGGACGTTGCGCTGCCCAACGGCAAGGTCGGCATGCTGGTGATCAGCGACCCGAGCCTGGCGGGCTCGGCCGCGCTTGCCGACTACCTCGAAGCGCGCGCGCTGCACGGCTTCGAGGTCACGTTGGTCGATACCGGCGTCACCGGCACTTCGCGCGAGCAGATCAAGGCCTACATCCAGGAGGCATACGACACCTGGGAAGTGCCGCCGACGTTCGTGATCTTGGTCGGCGACACCGACGCGATTCCGCATTGGGTGGGCCAGGGCTCGTCCACCCCGGCCACCGACCTGTACTACGCCACGCTCGAGGGCGATGACTTCTTGGCCGACGCCTTTGTCAGCAGACTCTCGGCTGCCGACGCCACGGACCTGGGCAATGTTGTGGACAAGAGTCGCGCCCTGACTTGGCTTGAGAACGCCACGCCCTACGGCTGGACTCAGACAGCGACGTTCCTGGCCTCGACCGACCATTACTCGGTCACCGAGGGGACCCACAACAACGTGATCGAGACCTACCTTGATCCGCGTGGCTACACCTCTTACAAACGCTATACTCAGACCTACAACGCCACGGCGGCCCAGGTGACATCGGACATCAACGCCGGGCTGTCGCTGGTGATCTACTCGGGCCACGGCGCGGTGACCTATTGGGCCGACGGCCCGGAGTACCAGCAGTCCGACGTCAATGCGCTGACCAACACGGTCTACCCCTTTGTCTGCTCGTTCGCCTGCGTCACCGGCCAGTACACGGCCAGCGAATGCTTTTCCGAGACCTGGATCAGGGCCGACCACGCGGGTGCGGCGATCTGGGCCAGCTCGGTCAACTCCTACTGGGACGAGGACGATGTGCTCGAGCGCAAGCTGTTCGAGGGTTTCTTCGATCCGGTTGCCGACGAGCCGGGGCTGACCTGGATCGGCGGAATGACCCAGTACGGCAAGCTCGAGCTCTACCAGTATTACGGCGGCGAGGGGAACACCCTGCGCTACTTCGAGATGTATAACCTGATGGGCGATTGCAGCCTCGACATCTGGACCGACACGCCCGTCGCCATGACGCCGGACTACCCGGCGCTGATTCCGATCGGCACCAGCGGCATGGACGTGAGCGTGCCCGGGGTCGTCGGGGCCAAGGTCGCGCTGGTGCATGACGACCAGTTGGTGGCCGCGGCCACATCCGACGGTGCGGGCGAGGCCTACCTGGACTTCGGCGGTTCGATCGTCGATCCGGGCCAGTACACCCTGGCGGTGACGGCCCACGATCGCGTGCCGTTCGTCGATGAGACCCTGCAGGCCGTAGCCGCGTCCGAGGACGGCAGCGTGGAGCTCGACGACGAGCTGTACTCGTGTGACGACGCGGGCGAGATCCTGCTGATCGATTCAGGCCTGGCGGGCAACGGCGCCCACGATGTGAGCATCGCCTCGACCAGTCATCCGACGCCGGTGGCGATCACGCTCACCGAGTACGCCGACTCCGGCGCGTTCTTCGGCGACTTCACCGTCGGCGGCACGGTCCAGGTCGAGCACGGCGATACGATCACCGTCACCTACATCGACGCCTGGGACGGCAGCAGCTCCAACGTGACCAAGACCGCCACGGCCGAGGCCGACTGCCAGTGGCCGACCTTCGCCGGCGTGCAGACCGCCCAAGGGACCGACCAGACGATCACCCTGGGCTGGGACGCGGCCGCGGATCCGCACGGGCCGATCAGCTATTCGGTGTTTCGCGCCGAGGGCAGCGGCGGGCAGAACTTCTCCGAGCCGATCGGCACCACCACGGGAACCTCGTTTGTGGACGGCGGACTGGAGAACTACGTCGAGTATTACTACGTGGTGCGCGCGGCCGACATCCTGGGCAACATCGAGGAAAACACGGTCGAGCTCGCGGCGCACCCGATTGGCCCGATCGCAATTTTTTTCGAGGACTTCGAGGAGGACGACTGGGGCGACTGGAGCATCGCCGACAACAACAGTGACGGCCATACCTGGTCGCTGGAATCCGGCGGCTCGGGCGTGCTGGTCGACCATTATGCCAAGGCGGCCAACGGGTTTTTACGCACCTGCGACGAGGATATGATCAGCCCGCAATTCGACGCCTCGGGCGCGCTCGAGCTCTACCTACAGATCGACCAGGAGCTCGATCACAGCAGCACCTTCGCAGCCTCGGAGCGCGGGACGTTGTTCGCGCGCGACGGCGACGCCGGCGCCTGGGTCGAACTGCACACGTTCAACGAAAGTCTCTACGGCACTTACAGCGTAGAGATCCCCGCGATCTTCCTTTCGGCCAAGCAGCTGCAACTCAAGATCAACTACACGAACATCAACATCTTCAGCTCCGGCTCCTGGGCCGTGGACAACATCACGGTGCTGGCGCAGCCCGAGGGCGACCCGCTGCTTGAGCCGCTGTTCAGCGTCGATCCCCACGAGGGCTCCGCGCCGCTGGAGGTGCAGTTCACCAACCAGAGCAACGGCTGGGTCAAGACCGTCTCCTGGGAGTTCGGCGACGGCGAGATCAGCAGCGAGGACTCCCCGAGCTACATCTACACCCAGCCCGGATCATACGACGTGACGCTGACCATCAACGGCCCGATGGGCCAGGAGCAGCTCACGGTGGAGGACGCGGTAGTGGTCAGCGCTGCCGACGACGACGATGATGATGATGACGACGATGATGACGATGGAGACGACGATGCCTCGCAACGAAGTGGCGGCGACGATGCGAGCTCGGGCTGCTGCGGTTAACCCAGCCGCGCGAGGCGTAGTATCGAGCGGATGAATTCAGTCCCTGCCAACGACCACGCGTTGATAGCGGCGTTACGTCGCGCGGGCAGGATTTTGCCCGCGGCCCTGGCGCTGGGCGTGCTGCACGGACTGTGGCGCAGCATGCACGGCGGCTACCTCGAGGACGGATTGTGGGCCCTGGTCGGCACAGCTCTAAGGCAGACCGCGGATCACGCCATGGCCTGGGGCCTGTTGGCGGCCGCGATTGCGCTGCTGGTGCAACTGCTGTTGGGGCTACTCCCGTCGCGGCGTTGGCGCTTGATCGGTGCGGCGCTGTTCTGCTTGCTGTTCGTATTGGAGGCGTGGGGCCTGCGGCTCGCGGCGGCCTCGTTCCTAGGTCAACGGCTGCCCACCAGCTACGTGGGGATCGACCAGGGCGTGCTGTTCCGCTCGACGATCTGGCCCGCGTTCGACCTGGCGGTGTCGCGCTTTGGCTGGCTGGTCTGGTCGCTGGTGATCGGCTTGGCGCTGATAACTGCACTGTTCAGTACGGCGCTGGTCTGGATCGTATCCAAGCTGGCGCGTGCGCCCCGCAGCGCAAGGCTCAATACCCGCTTCAATCCCCTGCGCGCCTGGCCGGTTGCGGCCGGGTTGGGCGGCTGGGCGCTGGTCGCCGCACTGGCGTTGCTGCTGCGGCCCGCACCGCCCATCGGCGCGCCCTCGGTGCTGCTGATCTCGATCGACACCCTGCGCGCGGACCATTTGGGATGCTACGGCTATTGCCCGCCGACCTCGCCGAAGATCGACGCGCTGAGCAGCGAGGCGGTGCTGTTCGAGCAGGCGGTCTCGCTCTCGCCGTACACCCTGCCCAGCCACGTGAGCATGCTCAGCGGGCTCAACCCGCTGGTGCACGGCGTGACCACCTTGGACAAGCGGATGCCCGAGTCGATGACGTTGCTCTCCGAGGTGTTCGCCGCCGCGGGGTTCGACACCGGCGCGGCGGTGAGCAACTTTCTGCTCGGCCCGACCTACGGCTTTGCCCAGGGGTTCGCGGTGTACGACTTCTTCCCCGACCGCACGGCCGAGGTGGCGGCCGCGGCCGCGCAGCGCTTTTACGAGCAACGCGCGGGAGCGCAGCGCCCGAGCTTCTTCTTCCTGCACCTGATGGATCCGCACTTTCCTTACACCGCGCCGCCCCAGCAACGCGCGATGTTCAACGGCGCAGACGCCGCGGACTTCGACCAGTCGCTGCCGTTCTTCGAGTTCCGCGACCGCTACCGCCGCGCCGAGCCCGGGGTGCGCCACGAGCTGGTTGCCGCCTATGACGCGGAGATCCGCTATACCGACGAGGTCCTCGGCGGCCTGCTGGATCAGCTCAAGCAGCTGGGGCTCTACGACTCGATGCTGATCGTGGTGACCTCGGACCACGGCGAGGAGTTCTGGGAACACGGCGGATTGGGGCACTCGGTGACGCTCTACGACGAGGTGCTGCACGTGCCGCTGATCGTGCGGCTGCCCGGCGCTGCGTCGGCCGGCCTGAGGATCGAGACCCAAGTGCGATTGAGCGATCTGACGGCCACACTGGCCGCAAAGGCCGGAACCGCGATGCCCGGCCAGGCCGAGGGCCGTGATCTCTCGAGCTTGATCGCCGGACGCGGGCCGTCGGGCCTAAGCGTTCCGGCGCTGGCAATGACCGACCTGTTCGGGCCGCCACGCTATTCGCGGCGCACCACGGGGCTCAAGTGGATCAGCTCCAGCCGCTTCCAGCTCGGAGCCGAAGAGGACTCGTTCCCCGAGCGGATGTTCGACCTTGCGCTCGACCCGGGGGAACTGCGCAACCTGGCGCCGGAGCAATCCGCGGCCGTGGCCACGCTGGCCGCGCAGGCCAGAGCCGAGATCGAGGCTTTAACTCAGTTGGGTACGACCATCGGCCGCGAGGCGGCGCCAAAGCTCGACCCGCTGACGCGGCAGCGGCTCAAGGCCCTGGGCTACCTGCAGTAATTCGGTGCGTATTTCGGTTTAGACTTGGTCGAAGATTCCGTTGAACAGGGGAGTCGAGAGGTAGCGTTCGCCCGAGTCGGGAAAGATCGCGACGATCGTCTTGCCCGCGAACTCGTCGAGCATCGCCAGCCTGTGGGCCGCGGCCATGGCCGCGCCGCTGCTGATGCCCGAGAGCAGGCCCTCCTCGCGCGCCAGACGGATCGCATACTCGAACGCCTCGTCCGACGAGACCGTTTCGACGCGGTCGATCAGCGACAGGTCGAGCACTTCGGGGATGAACCCTGCGCCGATGCCCTGGATCTTGTGCGGTCCGGGTTTGATCTTGCGGCCGGCGAGGGTCTGGCCGATCACCGGGCTGGAGTCGGGCTCCACCGCCACACTGATGATCGGCTTATTCTTGGTATTTTTAAAAAAGCGCGAGATGCCGGTAATCGTGCCGCCGGTGCCCACGCTGGAGACCAGCACGTCCATCTCGCCGTCGGTGTCGTCCCAGATCTCGGGACCGGTGGTCTGCTCGTGGATCAGCGGGTTGGCCGGATTGGAGAACTGCTGGGTCAGCAGCGTATTTTCGGGATCGTCGGCCGCGAGATTGTTCGCCAGTTCGATGGCGCCGGACATGCCGCGCGCGCCCTCGGTCAGCCGCAGGTCGGCGCCCAACGCCAGCAGCACCTTGCGGCGTTCGAAGGACATGGTCTCGGGCATGGTCAACGTTAGTTTGTAGCCGCGCGCCGCAGCGACAAAGGCCAGGGCGATGCCCGTATTGCCGCTGGTCGATTCCACCAGCCGCATGCCCGGCCGCAGCACTCCGCGTTTCTCCGCGTCCCAGATCATCGAGGCGCCCACGCGGCACTTGACCGAGAACGCCGGGTTGCGCGATTCGATCTTGCCCAACACCGTGGCCTGCGATCCTTTGGTGATGTGATTTATTTTGACCAGGGGAGTGCGACCGATTGAGAGTGAGTTGTCAGTAAATACCGCTTTCATAAAACACTCTCCTCAATTATGTCTTGGTAGACATGGGTACGTCCTATAAATCATTTGATGAAGAAATGAAAGACTTATCATGTAACGATTACCTTTTAATTTACAAACAACATTACTAAAAAAGTACTATGAAAAGGTCTAATGCCGGTTAGTACTATGTAAACTAAGAAAAAAAGTCATTCGCTATATAAATTAACTTTATAGGCAACAGAATATCAAAAATTGACCTTGAGATATCCAAGGTGCTTCAGATCCGTTGCCGCCGCTAATATCTTGCTGCGCGATCCGTGGCGTGGTAAATCAATGGCAGTGGGCTTCCGACGCGGATTACTAATCACATTGTGTGCCGTTATATCAGTGCTGATATTCGGCACCTTGGGCTATCGGACCCTCTATCCCGACTCGGAGCCCTTTGACGCGTTCTACATGACCGTGATCACCATCACCACGGTCGGCTTCAACGAGGTGTTCGAGCTCGACCAGGCGGGCAAGCTGTTCACCGCAGTGCTGATCCTGCTTGGTTGGTCGGTGCTGACCCTGGCGCTGGCCGTTATCACCAGCAACATCGTTTCGGGCAAGCTGACCACTGTCTTTGGGAGAAAAAAGGTGAAAAGGCAGATAGAGAAGATCAAGGACCACTACATCGTCTGTGGATTCGGCAGAATGGGAGCGATCGTCTCCAATCAACTGGCGAACGGCAGTGTACCGTTCGTGGTTGTCGAGTCCGATGTCGCTTCCTGCGAAAAGCTCGATCTGAACGAAATGCTGTTCATCCAGGGCGACGCCGGAGACGAGGACGTGCTGCGGCGCGCGGGGATCGAGCGCGCCCGGGGCGTGGTCGCGGCTGTGGGCTCGGATGCGGAGAACGTCTTCATCTGCCTTACCGCGCGCCAGATGAACCAGCGGCTGTTCATCCTCGCCCGTTCCCTGGACGAGGCCGCCGAGCGTAAGCTGCGCGCAGCCGGGGCCAACATCGTGATCAGCCCTTACTCCATCGGCGGCATGCGCATGGCCAACGCGATTCTGCGTCCCCACGTGGTCGACCTGCTCGATCTGGCGATGTTTAGCGAGGAGATGGACGTGCTGATGGAGCAGATCACGCTGCCGGAAGGCTCGTCGATGGTCGAAAAGACGCTCAAGCAATCCAACATCCACATCGACTACGGACTGATCATTATCGGCATCCGCCGCGCCGACGGCCGGTTCCACTTCAACCCCAGCGGCAACACGCGGCTCGAGGCGGGCGATACGCTGATCACCATGGGGCCGCACGGCGACCTCAAGCGCCTGGAGAACCATCTTTGACCATCGGCCCGCCGGTCCTGTTATGATTCAGGCGACGAGCCGGAGCTGACGCGGGCCGGAGCTGGGGAGGAATAAAGATGCGCATCCGTTACAACGGTCACTCGAGCTTCACGATCACCGCGGCCGACGGCACGGTGATCGTCACCGACCCCTACGAGCCCGGGGCCTACGGCGGCGGGATCGGCTATCACCAGATCGGCGACCAGCCGGACATCGTCACCGTCAGCCACGACCACGCAGACCACGGCTATACCGAAGGCTTCTCCGGCGAGTTCGAGATCGTGCGCGAATCCGCTTCGCACAAGGGGATCGAGTTCCGCGCGATCGACACGTTCCACGACGATCAGGGCGGCGCCCAACGCGGCGCGAACACGATCTTCGTCTTCGAGGTCGACGGCGTGACCCTCTGCCACCTGGGCGATCTGGGGCACGTGCTCAGCGACGAACAGATCGCGCTGATCGGGCCGGTCGACGTGCTGATGGCGCCCATCGGCGGGCACTTCACCATCGACCCGCTGCAGGCCACGGATGTGTTTGAGCGCCTGCGGCCCAAGGTCTTTCTGCCGATGCACTACAAGACCGATAAGTGCGGATTTCCCATCGCCGGGGTCGACGAGTTCGTCAAGGGCAAGGCGCGCGTGCAGCGCATCGATTCCGACGCCATTGAGGTCGAGGCCGACAAGCTGCCCGGCGAGCCCGAGGTGAAGGTACTCAACCACGCCTGCTGACCGCGGTCGCAGGGGATCAGGGGGAGGCGAACGTGATCAAGCGGATCAGCCATTTGGGAATCGCCACGCCGAGCATCGAAGCGGCGCGCAAACTCTACGAGGACCTGCTGGGGCTGAAGGTCGAACACAGCGAGGATATCGCCGCCCAAAAGGTGCGCACCGCCTTTCTGCCGGTGGGCGAGGTCAACATCGAGCTGCTCGAGCCGCTGAGTTCCGAGGGGGCCATCGCCAAGTATCTGGAGAAGAACGGACGCGGCGGGATGCACCACATCTGCTTCGAGGTCGACGACATCGACGCCGAGCTGGAACGGCTTAAACAGGCGGGTGTGCCGCTGATCGACGAGCAGGCGCGCGCCGGCGCGCACGGTGCGCGGGTCGCCTTTTTACATCCCAAAGGGACGCACGGCGTGCTGATCGAGCTCGCCCAACATCCAGAGGATTGATTGAGGAAAAAAGTCGATGAAGCGACCGCGTAAGAGCTTCCTGATCGTGTTCGTGCCGGTGCTCGTAATCGGGGCCGTGGCGTTGGCCGTGCTCTATCCCAAGTCGCTGGTCCGAATCAGCGACGCGGACAACAACGGCGTGGCCGAACGGGTCGTCTTTCTCACGCTCACCGGCGATATGAAGCGCATCGACGAGGACCTGGACCAGAATGGAACGGTCGACCGCCAGGAGTTATTCGAGCAGGGGCTATCGGTGTTGATCAAGGCCGACCAGAACATGGACGGAGTGCAGGAGCTGACCACCTATTTCACGCCCCAGGGCGAATGGTCGATGTTGATGCGCGATCAGGACGCGGACGGCCGGATCGACGTGGTCAGTTTTTACGACAACGGCGGCATGCCGCCGCTGGGCGTGATCCGCGACAAGGACGGCGACGGAGTTTTCGAGCATTCCAGGCCGGGCAGCCGCGAGTAGACACCTTCTCAGCGGCTGCGCTGATAAAGCTCGCCGAGTTCCCGTTTCATAAAGCGCGAAGGCGGTTCGTTCTCGAAGAAGCGTTCGATCATCTGCCGTGCGCAAGGTTCCTGCGCCGAGTCGCGGCAGGCCAGGGCCGCCCCGGCCCAGATATAGGGGCCGTTGGGCGATGCAGCGACGTAATCGTGTTCGAGCTGACCGAGCATCCCCGGGTCTGCCAACTGCGCGCTGTATCCCGCTCCGAGCAATGAGTTGTCGTAGGCCGGATTGATCTCCAACGCAAGGCGGAAGTGTTGCAGCGCTTGCCAAGGCTGCTGCTGCCGCAGGTCGAGCAGACCCAGGTTGCCCCAGGCGCGGTAGTTGGTCGGGTCGAGGCTGACGGAGCGCTCGAAACTGGCGCGGGCCGGGGCCAGATCATCATCGTCCGATTGAATGATTCCCAGGCCGTTGTGCGCGGCGGACGAGTTTGGTGCGGCCGCGGCGCAGCGCGTCCACAGCGCCTCTTCGGACGACCAGGTGCGCGAGAGGGTCCAGCTTTGGCCCAGCAGACATAGCAGCACCACGGCCGCGAAGACTCGGGCGGCGTACGCGCGGCGCTCGAGCATCAGCGAGCAGATCGCGCCGAAGGCCAGCGCCAATCCGGCCGAGGGCAGGTAGAGGTAATGATCGGCCAAAGCCCGCGGCATAGGCGCCAGGTTGGCCGTGGGCAGATAGAGCACCACGAACAGCGCCAGGCCCGCGCCCACACTCCGCCAGGCCATATCGTGCCGACGCAGAGCCGCGACGCTTGTCAACAGCAGTCCGAGCAGCGCGATCCAGCCGGCGGCGATTTTCAGCGCGACCGCGGATTGCGGCCACCAGGGCAGGCCGTAGTCCGCGGCGAGCCCTGTGGGGAAGATGCCCAGCAGCAGGGCGTGCCCGATCCACAGCGGCGCAACGAGCAATCGGCGGCCGATCTCGATCCCCCCCTCGGATGCGGGCAGGCCCACGTCGGCCGGACCCAGACGCAAGGCGATCACCGCCGCGGCGGCCAGCGCCGGCATCACGGCGAACAACAGCGCGGCGCGCAGCCTGCGCAGGGGTTTCTCGTCGCGCGAACGAGCCAGGGGTATGAGCGCCAGGGCCAGGGGCGCGATCAGCGCGGTCTCCTTTGACAGGCAGGCCAGCAGCACGCACAGCGCGGCCCAGCGTCGCGGCCCACGCGCGTGGGACGGTCTGACCAGCGAACGATCGACCAGCCACAGCGCCAGCAGCACCAGCGCCGCGGCCATGATCCCGCCGATATTGGCCACCAGCGCCAGGTCGTCGATGTGCGCGGGGTGCAGGGCGAACCAGATTGCGGCCAGGGCCGCGGGAGTGCGCTTACGCAGCAGCGATTGCGCCAAGCTCAGCACCAGCAGGCTGCACACCACGTGCAGCATCGCGGCAAAGGCGCGGAAGGGCAGGGGGGCCACGCCGTAGGACATTCTCTCGGTGGCCAGGGCCAAGACCTGCAACGGCCGGAAGTAACCGGTGCGCATCGGGCTGGGAAAGACGTAGCCCACGTCGGAGAGCAAAATCCGCGGGGAGTGCAGCACGTCGATCAACGTCGGGTGCCCGCCGACCAGCTGCGGGTCATCATAGATCAGCGGATGGCCCAGCAGCGGCACGGCCACGGCCAACGCGGCGAGGACCACTGCGATCTGCGGCCAGTGCTCGGCAACGCGCTGTAAAAATCGATTCATCCACACTCCCGGCTGGCGACTCAAATCAAGCTCACTTAATATGGTCCGCAACGGGGACAGTCAAGCATGCTCGGAAATACAAAGCGAATAGAGCGCAACTGGACGAAGCTGCTGCTGCCGCTGATCATCGCGGCCGGGGCCGCGTTGCGTTTGCCTTCGATCCTCGCCGGTCCGCAGCGCCGCGTGGGACTGTGCCTGGCCGACGACGCGTTTTACTATTTCCAGATCGCCCGCAACATCGTCAACGGCGTGGGCCCGACCTTCGACGGCAGTGTGGCTACCAACGGCTTCCACCCGGTCTACATGGCGCTGCTGCTGCCGCTGTTCGCGATTTGGCCCGAGGGCGGGGACGCGCCGGTGCGCGCGGCAATGCTGTTGCTCGCCGCGGCCTGGCTGGCCACGGCCGTGCCGCTGTATCTGATCGGCCGCGAGCTTTGCGGCCGTGCGGCCGGGCTGTTCGCGGCGTTGATGTTTTGCCTCAGCCCGTACACGGCGGTGATCAGCGGGATGGGCGTGGAGTCGCCGCTGGCCGTGCTGGTGATGGCCTGGGCCGCATACTGGCAGCTCACCCGCGTGCGCGCGCAGCCCGACGCGCCGCTCAAACGCGTGGTGGTGCTCGGCGCGCTACTGGGCCTGGCAATGCTCTGCCGCACCGACTCGGGTCTGATCTGCGTGGTATTGGGCCTGGACCTGCTGTGGTCGATGCGCTCCCGTCCCACTCGGGCCCTGCGCAACGCGTTGGTCTGCGCGGCCACGGCCGGGCTGGTGTTCGCGCCCTGGCCGCTGTGGTCGTACATCGTTCTAGGGCACGCGGGACAGGACAGCGGGTCGGCGCTGCTGGTGCTCACGCGCCACGAGCTGGCCAACTCCGGGATGGAGGTCGGATCGTACGCAACGCTCAAGCTGCGCGAGGCGCTGAACATGCACCTGTTGCGCTTTCTAGGATTTTCGACCAGGGCCCAGGCCCTGGGACTGTGGGGCGTGCTGGCCGTGGCGGCGATCGTTGCACGCATCGTGCGCGGTCCCAGCGGACGCGCGCCGGGCCGCGGCGCGTTTATTTTTGTCGGGGCCCTGGCGATCTGGCTGTTCTATGCCGCGATATTTTGGAGCCAGCGCTTTTGGTATCACGGCCACACGCTGTTCGCCCTCTCGTTGCTGCTGGGGCTGCTGGCGTGCCGGATGAGAGATCTATTCAGCGCGAGGCGCACATCGGCCGCGCTGGTTTTGATTGCGGTGCTGTTGGCGGGCTGGACTCCCACTGCGCTGGCGATTTGGAAAAACGGCGTGCAGCCGTGGCAGAGCCGATACTACCAGGCCGCACAGGACCTGGGCGCGGACCGTATCGAGGGGGTCGATCCGCACGAGCCGCTGGGCGCATTCAACAGCGGAATTTACGCCTACGTCTCGGGCCGCGAGGTGGTCAATCTTGACGGCGTGGTCAACCGCGAGGCGCGCGACGCCCTGGCGCAGGGGCGACTCGACCAATACTTGCGGCAGCGTCGGATCGATCTTATCATCGACCATGCCGAGCTGATCCAAAGCTTCGGCGACCGCTGCCAACAAGGTTGGAGCGGCCTGCGTGTCATTAAAAAGTATGGCGACGTCTTCCTTGTCAGGCTTAATCAGGAGAACAGGCAATGACCGTACCCTTGTTGGATCTCAAGGCCCAGTACGCGACCATCGGCGAGCAGCTCGAGGCCGAGGTGCTCGAGGTGATGCGCTCGGCGCGCTACGTAATGGGCCCCAAGGTGGAGCAGCTCGAGCAACAGGTCGCTGATTACGTCGGAGCCAAGTACGGCGTGGGCTGCGCCTCGGGCACCGACGCGCTGCTGCTGGCGCTGATGGCGCTGGACATCGGCCCGGGCTCGGCGGTGATCACCACGCCCTACACCTTCTTTTCGACGGTCAGCTCGATCACCCGTCTGGGCGCGCTGCCGCTGTTCGCGGACATCGAGCCCCGGACCTACAACATCGACCCGGCGCAGGTGGCGCAGATCCTCGAGCAGTGCGACCGCGACATCGAAGGGCGTGCGGTTCATCGTCCCAGCGGCCGGGTGGTCGAGGCGCTGCTGCCGGTGCATTTGTTCGGCCAGGCCGCGGACAGCGACGCGCTGCTCGAGCTGTGCCAGCGCTACGACGTGGCGCTGGTGGAGGACGCGGCCCAGGCCATCGGCACCCGCGACGCGGCGGAGCGCATGGCCGGCTCGATCGGACTGCTGGCCTGCTTCTCGTTCTTCCCGAGCAAGAACCTCGGCGGCCTGGGCGACGGCGGGATGATCACCACCGACGACGAACTGCTGGCGCAGCGACTGCGCGCATTGCGCTCCCACGGCGCGGCGGTCAAGTACTATCACGACGAGGTCGGGATCAACTCGCGGCTCGACGCGCTGCAGGCCGCGGTGCTGTCGATCAAGCTGCAATACCTCGAGTCGTGGCACGCCGGACGGATTGCCAACGCCGATCGCTATCGCGCGTTGCTGGACCGTCCCGAGCTGCGCGGCAAGGTCGAGGCGCCCCTGGCGCCGCAAAAGGGTCGTCATATTTACAACCAGTTCGTGGTGCGCGCACAGCGCCGCGACGAACTGCGCAGCTTTCTGCAAAGTCGCGGAATCGGCTGCGAGATCTACTACCCGCTGCCGCTGCATTTACAGCGCTGCTTCGCCTTCCTCGGGCACAGCGTCGGTTCGTTGCCCAACTCCGAGCTGGCGGCCGAGCAGACCTTGGCGCTGCCGGTCTATCCCGAGCTGTCCGATGAGCAGGCGGCCCAGGTGGTCGAGGCGATGGTCGATTTCTATCGGTCCGGAGAGTAGCGACAAGTGCCGATACTGCTGATTGCCATCTTTGCCTTGGCCTTCGGATCGATCGTGGGCAGTTTTCTCAATGTGGTGATCTACCGCGTGCCGCGCGAGGAGTCGATCGTCTTTCCGGGCAGCCACTGCACCAGCTGCGGCGAGCATATCGCCTGGTACGACAACGTGCCGATCCTCAGCTATCTGTTGCTGCGCGGTCGCTGCCGTCACTGCGGCGCGCACTACAGCGCGCGCTATCTGCTGGTCGAGGCGCTGAGCGGCGCGGCGGCCGTGCTGCTGGTGCTGGTGCCGGTGCTGGGCGACTATTTCTGGCGTCCGGCGGTCAACCTGCCGTTTTTCGCGTTTATCGCCGCGTTGATCGTCGTGGCGTTTATTGACATCGATTTCAAGATCATCCCCGACCGGATCTCGCTGCCCGGGATTCCCCTGGGATTGCTGGTCTCGGGCCTGCTCAGCCCGGTGGGCTGGGCCGACAGCCTGATCGGGATCATGCTCGGCGGCGGATCGCTGCTGCTGGTGGCCCTGGGCTACTACGCATTGACGCGTAAAGAGGGGATGGGCATGGGCGACGTGAAGCTGCTGGCGATGATCGGCGCCTGGCTGGGCTGGATGTCGATCCCATTCATCCTGGTGACCGCGAGCTTCGTCGGCGCCTTGATCGGCGGGCTGATTCTGCTGCGCGGCCGCGGCACGCTCAAGGCCCAAGTGCCCTTTGGCCCGTTCTTGGCCGGAGCGGCGCTGGTCTACCTGTTCGCCGGGGTGCAGATTACCCGGCTCTACGTCGACCTGCTGGCCGGGTCCGGATGAGCCGGCAGCGCGGCCTCGGTCTACGATGGGGCCTGCGCACTGAGATAGTCCTTAACATTACGCTGCTGATTTTAGCGCTGATCGGCTTGATCAGCATGGCGGTGATGACCCTCAACAAGCGCTCGCTGGTGCAGCAGCAGGTGAACTCGGGCCGCTACGTGATCGGCGGATTCCAGGCGGCGCTGTCCACGCTGGTCGATCCGCAGGACCCCGGGCAGGCGCTGCGCGAGATCTTCCCCCGGCTGCTGGCCTCGTTCGAGAACCCGGCGCAGTCGCCGCCGATCTACGGCGCGCTGATCGTCGACTCGGACTTCGACGTGATCGCCCACTCGCACCGCGCGCTGATCGGCACGCCGGCGATGGACGACCAGTTTCTCGCCGCGGCGATTCGCGGTCGGCCGGTGCACGAGGTGACCGCCAGCGGCGGCAGCCTGGGGCTCGGCCGGTCGATGGAGATCCGCTTCAGTGCGCCGCTCTTTCTGAACTCGACTCAGCAGCCGCGGGACGAACCGATCGCCTATCTGCGTTTCACGCTGCGCGACGAGCAGGCGATGGGTCGCTTTCGTCTGCTGACCCGCGGCATCCTGGCCTACGAGGCGCTGGCCGCGCTGATCCTGGTGCCGATGATCAGCCTGCTGTTAATGCGCACGGTGGTCAGGCCGGTACGGCAGCTGCTGTTGGCCACTACGCGGATCTCCGAGGGGGACTACAGCGTGCGGATTCCGCGGCAGCCGGCCAACGAGATCGGGCTGCTGGCCCAGGAGTTCAACCGCATGGCCCAGCGCCTGCAGAGCGGCCGCGAGGAGCTCGACGCGCGGATGGAGCAGCTCGAACGCGCGCACAACGAGCTGAGCTCGGCCCGCGACGAATTGATCGTCCAGGACCGACTGGCCTACTTGGGGCGCGTAGCCGCGGGCGTGGCGCACGAGATCGGCAACCCGCTGAGCGCGATCGTCGGCTACCTTGAGATCCTCAAACTCGGAGGCGATTCCGACGAGCCGATCGAGCGCACGCTGGAGCGCGCCGAGCGCGAGGTGGCGCGCATCGACACCATCGTGCGCAGCCTGCTGGATTTCGCCCGGCCGGGCACGGCGCAGTCGCTGCCGGCCGATCCCGCGGCGATCGCGCGCATGTCGGTCGAGCTGCTCAAGACCCAGCGCGCATTGGACAACTTCGAGATCGAGCTGCGGCTGGAAGAGGATATGCCGGCGGTGGTCGTGGACCAGGGGCAGTTGCGTCAGGTGCTGGTCAACCTGATCATCAACGCCACGGACGCGATGCCCCTGGGCGGGCGGATCGAGGTCGGCTGCAGCGCGGCGGCGTTCGATCCGCTGGCAATCAAACTGCCCAGCATGCGGCCGGCGCAGGGCGACGCCTCGGTTACGGACCCGAGCCACGGCGTGGTGCTCTCCGGCCCGGTCCGATTCAAGCGCGGCGATCCGTGTGTTACGATCTGGGTCCGCGACCGCGGCGAGGGGATGGAGCCGGAACTGCTGCAGCGAATTTTTGAACCGTTTTACACGACCAAGCCCGCGGGTCGCGGCACTGGACTGGGCCTGGCGATCTGCCAACGGATCGTCGAGGCGGCCGGCGGACTGATCGCGGTCGAGAGCCATCGCGGCGAGGGAAGCAAGTTCGCAATCCACCTGCCGGTGCTCGGGGAGCAGGAGTGAGCAGCCGATGAGCGGTGAGAAAAACAACAACAGCCCGGGGTCGGCTGACGATGAAGCGCGCAAAGTACTGATCGTCGACGACGAGGAGGGACTGCGGCACTCCCTGGGCGTGCTGATCTCCAAGGCCGGCTACCAACCCGTGTCCGCCTCCGATGTGGATCGGGCGTTGGAGCTGCTCGGTCAGCAGGAGATCGACCTGGTGCTGTGCGACATCCGCATGCCAAAGCGCGACGGGTTCGATTTTCTGCGCAGCCTGCCCGACACCGGACGCGACCCCACGGTGATCATGATGTCGGCTTACGGCAGCGTGGATACGGCCCTGGAGGCCCTGCGGCAGGGGGCCTACGACTACATCTCCAAGCCGTTCAAGTCCGACGAGATCGTGCTCACCCTGCGCAAGGCGGTGGAGCGCGAGCGGCTGCGGCGCGAGAACGCGGTGCTCAAGCGCCGGGTACAGCGCGTCTCGTCGTTCGAGGGGATCATCACCCGCAACAAGCGGATGCAGTCGATCTTCGATCTGATCGATCGTTTGGCCGATCACCGGGCCACGGTGCTGATCGCCGGCGAGTCGGGCACCGGCAAGGAACTGGTGGCGCGGGCCGTGCACCAGCGCTCGCCGCGCGCCTCGCGGCCGTTCGTGGCCATCAACTGCGGGGCGATCCCCGAGACCCTGCTCGAGTCCGAGCTGTTCGGTCACGCCCGCGGCTCGTTCACCGGAGCGGTGCGCGACCGGCCGGGGCTGATCGAGGAGGCCCACAGCGGCACGCTGTTCCTCGACGAGATCGGCGAACTGCCCAAACAGCTCCAGGTCAAGCTGCTGCGCGTACTGCAGGAACGCGAGGTGCGCCGGCTGGGCGAGAGCAAGTCGCGGCAGGTCGACGTGCGGATCATCTCCGCCACGGTGCGCGATTTGGCCCAGGAGGTGCGGGCCGACCGTTTCCGCGAGGATCTGTACTACCGCATCAATGTTTTTCCGATCGAATTGCCGCCGCTCAAGGAGCGCGCCGAGGATGTACCGTTGCTGGCCGACCACTTCATTCAGCGCTTCAACCAGTCGCGCGACCTTGACCAGCACTCTCCGGTACGCGGGATCGGCAGAAAAGCAATGCAGAAATTAATGGCCTACTCCTGGCCGGGAAACGTGCGCGAGCTCGAGAACGTGATCGAGCGCGCGATGGTGCTGGTGGACGGCGACATGATCGAGCCCGAACATCTGCCCACCTACATCGCCGACCCGGAGAAGGCGGTGGTCTGCGGCGACGACATGCCCCATCTACACGGTGATCTGTCGGTCAAACGCAATGCGCGGCTGCTCGAGCGCAAGTTGATCAGCAGCGCCCTGGGCCGTACCGGAGGCAACCGCAGCCAGGCCGCGCGCCTACTGAGCATCAGCCACCGAGCCCTGTTGTACAAGATTAAAGAATACGAAATTAAGTAAGCATTGGATGGTATGGGCGCTAACGGCGGGGCAAAACGCCCCTAAGCTATTACGGCAGGTCATAGTTTTTGGTCGGCCGGGCAGCCATCAGCCATTTAGGCCACAGAATTTCGCGATTTAAATCACTGTAAACAAAAACCTTTTACATTTTGGTATCTGCTGTATAGAAAAGGGCATGTTCTTTGCCTTACCTTAATAAGGTGGGAGACCACCACTCATAGGCGATAACAGCCTGTGGCGTGAGTTCGATGCTCTTTAAACGGTTTAACCTCATCAAGCGCCTGAAGTGTCAGTTATTAAGAGCTCGCGGTAGCACGGATCATCTTCGATTGAGGGCTGACACACCCCACAAGCCTTCCTGGATACCATCGGGTTAGACCGAGTTTTTCAAAATGCAGATGGAGAATATCATGGCACGCTATGTCCATGGCATACGGTGCATTGATAGTAGGGCGGGCTTCACCCTGATTGAGGTTGTGGTGGCGATGGGGATTTTAACCGTCGGCATCTTGGCGTTGATCCCGGCGTTGCTGTTCAATATCAAGTCCAACACCCTGGCCCGCAATCGCGGCCTGGCCAACCAGCTGGCAGTACAGAAGCTCGAGCACATCAAGTCCTGGCCGCTTTACTATGATTACGATTCAACTAATCGTGGGTCTTCCTCGGTGGCCAACACCACTCTCTACGGCACCGAGCCCATCTCGGTGACCAATACGCCGGTGCAATTTACTCGCAGCACCAGCGTCTACACCAACGGCACCACCGCCGACTGCGGCACCGCGATCCTGTTCGGCAGCTCTACTCACGGGGTGACACACAACCTCGACGAGGGCGACCCGGGGGTAGTGCTGCTTAATTCGGGCACGGTGAGCGCCAGCGGCTGCGGATCCAACCAATATATTGGCGAGGATTTCCGCATTGTCTTGGTGACCGTGACCTGGATCGACCGCTTCGGCGGGCACTCGATCAGCCGCCATCAGTATCTCAGGCGCGGCTGATTCCTCGGCATGAGGCAACATTATGGTAGCCGTTGATTTGTGGCTATCTGGGACGAGTGCTATGCAAACTTTGCATAGTTGCCACACCTTGGGAGCGGCTAGGGGATAAAACACATACGATTTATTATTGCAAGGCTGGAAAATATTTGATAAAAAATCGATTTGTAGACAAGGGGCACGCATGGCATAGTGCTTGCTGGATTAATTTAGACGGATAGAGCCGTCTACTATGGGGAGAATAGCATGCCCTCCAAATCGGACGAGCTGGTCGAGACGAAAGATACGGACCAGCCCAAACATACAAGCCCCGCTGATACCGAAGACGAGGATCGAGGATTCTCACTAATCGAGCTGATGGTGGTGATCGCGCTGATCTCGATCATCGCGGCCATCGGTTTTCTCTCGATCATGGGTTATCGGCTTCAGATTCGCTGCAACGCCTCGATGCGCGACCTGGCGGGTCACATGCGCATTGTGCGCGCCAGGGCGATCCGCGACGGCCGCGACTGGGTGGTCGTGTTCGACAACGACAACGATCGCTATACCTACGGCCTGGACACCGACGGCGACGGCGTTTACGACGATCAGATCCAGACCTACTATCTGCAGTCCGGGATCACCTTTGGCTACATGAGCACGCCCAGCGTGCCCGTGGGCGTTCCTCCGCATGCCACGCCGATCCCCTGCGCGATCAACATCTACGATTCGGGTTGGGGTGAGTGCCCCGGCGTGAGCAATCAGAAAGTGAGCTTCCACCGCGACGGCACGGCCAGTCAGACCGGGGTGGTCTACCTGATACCAACCATCGACACCAGCCTATCGGGCATGCGCGACGACCGGATGCGCGCGGTCGACTGGCTGGCGCCCTCAGGACAGATCCGCGGCTGGAAGTACTATCGCTGGGGATGGAAGTGATCACCAGGCGTATCTCCAGGCGGAACGGCGGCCGGGACCGCGCGGGCTTTACGCTGATCGAGGTGGTGGTGGCGATGGGGATCTTAACCGTCGGCATCTTGGCGCTGATCCCGGCGTTGCTGTTCAACATCAAGTCCAACACCCTGGCCCGCAACCGCGGCCTGGCCAACCAACTCGCGGTGCAGAAGCTCGAGCACGTCAAGTCCTGGCCGATCTACTACGATTACAGCACGTCCAATCGCGGCTCGGCCTCGGGAAGCAACACCACGCTCTATGGCAACGAGACCGTATCGGTGACCAACAGCCCGCTGAGCTTCACGCGCAGCACCAGCGTCTACACCAACGGCACCACCGCCGACTGCGGCACCGCGATCCTCTTTGGCAACACCGGCAACGGCGCCGCGCGCAACCTCAACGAGGGCGACCCGGGGGGAGTGCTGCTTAACTCGGGAACGGTAACCGCCAGCGGCTGCGGATCCAACCAATATCGCGGCGAGGATTTCCGCATGGTGCTGGTGACCGTGACCTGGATCGATCGTTTCGGCGGGCACTCGATAGATCGCTACCAGTATCTTAAGAAGGGTTGAGCATGCGCCAGGACAGCGGCACGAAAATCGACAGGGAACGTTTCAAGGGGCAACAGGGTTTTGCTCTGGTCGCCGCCATGCTGATCATGTTCATGATTCTTACCCTAGGAATCCTGGCCATGGCCACCTCGATGACTGAGACGCGCCTGGTGACCAACGAGGGCGAGGCCGACCTGATGTTCTTCTACGCCGAGCAGGTCGCCGACCGCGTGATCAACCATTTCTACTATCGCAGCTACGGCCCCTACGGCGTGCTGCGGATCGATCCCGACCAGGTCTCTGACCAGATCTCGGCGATCCGGGTCGTCGAAGACGCCGGGGTGCTCGAGGTCGATGACTCCAGCGTAGAAATCAACAGCGACCTGCAGGCCAACGCCTGGGTCGACATGCGCGACTGGGAGGGACCCCACGACCGGCGGCTGTCCAACGACATGTACATCGACGTCAAGCTCGAGGTGCCCTCCACCAACTTCGCCCGCGCCTTCCGCTTCAAGGTCAGCGCGCGCGCCTGGTGGGATTACGCCTGGTTCACCTACTACTGGACGCCCTACAACCGTTTCCGCTCCAGCCACGACTGCTACGTCGGCTCCTCGCACAACGACGACTATCACCTGCTGCGCAACTGCACCGAGACGTTCAACACCGGCGACACGATCACCGGCGATGTCTATTTAAGCGTGGACCGCGGCAACAACCGCCGCCCGCTGTTCCGCGGCTGGCCGCGGATCGTGGGCGAGGTCTCCTGGCGCCAGCCCGACGACTTTCACTTCGGCACGCTCTCCGGCGTCCAGTACCAAAACTCGCGCAACCAGTCCCTGGGCGGCTCGCGCACCGAGCATCATCCGGTGTTCACCCGCGGTATAGTTGAATCGGCCCAAACCAACGCCGGGCCGAGCTACGGCGCGATGGTCACCAGCACCAGCACGACTTGGCTGCGTCGCAACGCCGATCTGATCCTCGAGAAACCGGCCGCCGACACGGCCTACCGCATTCTATTCCGCAACGACCTGGACACCAGCGACCCGACATGCAACTGGGCCGGCGGCTTATGCAATTACGAGTTCAACTCAAGGGTGGCCTCGGCGATCACGCCCTCGATCAACGACGGCGTGGCCCAGGATCCGAACGATAAGGGGATCATGATGGTCTGGCGGATCCCCTTCGACAAGACCGACATCAACGACCTCGAGGCCGCATTCTACGGCGACACCGCGGCCCGGCGTCATGCCAAGATGATCGCCCAGGGCGGCGAGATCTGGACCAGCGGTGCAAGCTGGATCAGTGGTAACGCCAAGAGCTGTGACGGTACTCGGGCCAACACCTCGGGCGGCGCCACGTTCCGGCCCTACGACACCGAGGACGTCATGCCGGGCTTCGACTTCCTCTACGTTCCCAGCCGCGACAGCACGATCTCGGGCTGCTCGGGCACGCGCACCGGGATCATCGTGGTCTACGGCGACGCGATCGTCTCGGGCATCGTCGACGGCAGCGTGACCTTGATCGCCACCGGCGATATCTACCTCGACCACGAGATCGAGTACGAACAGAGCCCGATCCCCAGCATGCCCGAGAGCTACACCGACCCGGACGACATCGACATGCTGATGCTCGTGGCCGGCGGCCGGATCGTGATTCCCCAAAGCTATCCGAAGAAAAACGTGCTGAACCAGCACGAGATCTACCTCGACGACTGGTCCGACGCCCAGAACGGCACCGGCTGGTTCCAGCCCACCGGCAACTACGACCACCATGCCGATCCGATCACCGACGACGACGGATCGGAGGACATCCAGGCGATGCTGGTCTCCTTTGGTCGCTTCTGCACCGTGGGCACCGGCTCCGTGCCGACGGTGAGCTGTATCAGCCCCTACAGCACGGCCTCGCTCACCTCGGCCCAACGCGACGAGCTCGAGGCCTTCCGCTCCGGGTTCTACGCCATGCCCCGCACTTTTGAGGGCACCAGCTCGCGCCCCAACCCGTTCCTGGCCGATCCCTGGACCGGCACACCATATCTGGACGGCGCCAACGCCTTCGTGCCGATGGCCAACCAGTCGGGCACCCTACGAATCGTCGGCTCGGTCTACCAGTACTATCCCGGCCGGCTGAACTACGACTTCTACACCGCGGGCGTTTCCGGCTCGTCGGCCTGCACCAACGGCCAGACCTATAGCAACAACGAAATCTACAACGAGATTTACAACCCGTCGGCCGGCGGCGGAGAACCTCAGCCGGTGACCGACGGCTGCAACCTGATGGGTTTCGAGATGGTCAATGTGGTCCACGACCCCCGGCTGAAATACGCACATCCGCCGTTCTCGGTGGATAAAAGCGGCACTGGCAGAGGAATCCCATACGGCAACGGCGATTACCGGATAGTTTCCTGGGAACCGATCGGCGTTGATGACGCCGGGTGCCTGGACCACGCCGGCAATTGCTGGTAATCGCAGATGAGAGACGTTGATATGCTGATGTGTAAAAGATCAGGCAAAGCCGCTTCGAGACGCCAATCCGGGTTCAGCCTCATCGAGCTGCTGGTCGCCCTGGCGCTGGCGTTGATCCTTGTGGCAGTGATCTACTATCTGTTCGTCGCCCACTCCCAGCAGGTCATGCGGCAGGAGCGGTTGGTCGAGATCAACCAGATCGGCCGTCAGACCGTGGAATCGGCGCGCGATCTGCTGATGATGATCGGCAAGGACGTTCCGCCGAACTCCGAGCAGCCCGCCATCATTTGGGCCGCGCCCTACGAGATCGCCTTCAACGCCAACTACGACGAGGCAGTGCCTGAGTTCACCGACTCGTATCAGTTCGACGCCTTATACAGCTACGATCCGCCCGCCGAGGGGTACGGATCGTCGGCCGAGATGCTCCGCCTCTACCTGGCCGAGCCCGCAGTGGGCTTCATGTCCAACCTGGATTACTCCTATTCCGACGACGATCGTGTGCTTTATCAGTCTTACAACGAAGATCCCGGGCGCACGTCGATCATGTCCTACGGTCTGCGCTACGACGACGGCACGATGACCTATCCCAACGGAGAACATCCGCAGCCGTTGTTTTTGTATTGGGGCGATTTCGACCTCAACCCCGCCACGGTCGACACCCTGTGGGGCAACACGTCCGCACCCAACGATTCGCTGGACAGCACCGAGATCGGCAACCTGCTGCGCGGCAACTACAGCTATCGCTTGCGATATCCCTGGATGTCCTCGGGCTATCAGATCAACTTCAAGCCGCCGCAGGGCGCGGTGTTTATCAACCAGGACGGATCATTCCCGAGCAACAGCGAGGATTTGGGCGGCGTTTCGGCCAACGACGAGCTCGACGACGGAGAGGATCTGAACTCCAACGGACGGCTTGACTACAACCTGCTCGACGACGTGATTCACCGCATCGAGGTTTCGGCCACGGTGATCGCCAAGGAGCCGGACTACGACGCGCCGTCGGTCAACGGCACGCCGTTTTTAGAGACAACGGTGCGGCTCTCGGTGGCCCCGCGCAACCTGCGCACCTTTCGCGACCCGGACTGCGGCGATCCGCCCGAGCCTCCGACCAACATCGATGTCGAGAACGACGAGTGCGGTCGGGCGATGAGAATCAGCTTCGACCGCTCGCCCGACGACGGCACCGGCGTCAACGACGTTGTCTGGTACGACATCTATAAGAAGCTCAATCCCGAGGAGGGCGGCGGATCGGGCACGTTTCAGTACTATACCTTCGTGCCGGCCACAGGCCAGGCGAGCTACGTGTTGTACGACCGCTCGATCGTTGCCAATTGGGGCGATCCGGATTTCCCGATCTCCTACACCTACCAGGTCTATGCCGTGGACTGCGGCAACTCGCGCAGCACTGCGCTGACCTCGGCGCCCGAGGCGGCGGTCGAGATTCACCCCAACAAGCCCAAGACCGACGACTTCTACGGCTACGCCACTTCCGGTTTCGAGCCGCCGGCCTCGGGAACGCGCTGGGGCTCGATCATGCTCAACTGGTCACCCAGCCAATCCGGCGGAACAGAAGATCCCAACGTCGATGAGTATTGGATCTACCGTTCGGCGCCCAACGAGCTATACGAGGTCGACAACGTCCCGATCGCCAAGATCGATATTGACGACGCCGACACCTCCTGCGCCAACAGCGCGCTGAGCGACTGGGACGCCGTGGAGCAGTGCCGGAACGATCTCAGTCCGCCCTCGCAGTTCTTCAAGTTCAACGAGCGTTACTACTGGTTCGACGAGGACGGCAGCCCCGGCCGCGGCGAGGGCGGCGGCAGCATGTTGCCGCTGGATTCGCAGCAGTGGGGGCTCAACGGCGACGAATACCGTTACTACTACGAGGTCCGCGCCTACGAGCGCGACGGCACATACGCCGAGTGCCTCAGCGATCCCGAACCGATGAACTCCGATTGCGGCGATTACTTCGACGTTCAATCGTGCGGCCGCAAATCGACCAACCTCGGAGTCGGATCGTCGTTCAGCCCACCGACGGACCTCGAGATCGACGACGCCTCGACCGTGATGCACAACGGCGATGTCACGGCACGTTTCAGGGTTACCTGGGGCGAGTCGCTCAACGACGTGGACGACGGAGGATTCAGCGAGGTTCCCAACTACTACTACATCTATCGCACCCCGGAGCCCTACGGCTTCTACGACGCGTTCGGCGACCCGAACTACAGCGATATGGTCGTGTTCGTGGCCAAGCCGCAGACCGCAAGCGGCAACACCTTATATTGGTACGACTCCAACGCTCTGGCGACCAACCCGCAGGACGACGAGCACAAGATGTTCACGGTCACCTCGACCATGGAGCCGGACTGGAGCAACCCCGTATCGCCGGCCACCGATTCGACGGACCCCAAATACAATCTGATCTACGCCCCGTCCAACCCGACTCCCGCGGACAGCTACAACTACGTCTACTCGGTATCCGCGGTCTACGGCGACGGAAGCGGCACGACCGTGGGTCGAGCCTACGCGCCGTGGAACTACAGCTTTAGTTGTCCCAGAGAATCGGCCTGGGATTGCGCAGAGGGCGAACTGCCCACGTACATCGACCTCGATGCGAACCCGCCCACCTCCTCGCAGTGCAACCTGGTCGGGCCCATCGACATTCAGTGGCACTTCAGCAGCCCACTGCCGCCCGACGGCACCCTGTTCACAGTGCTGGCTCGCGAGAACGTGGTCGGCTCTTGGGAGTTGGTCGACGAGGTCACCTACAGCAGCATGATGGGCTCGGTGGCGGTGGCGACCCACGGCTACTATCCCGCGGCCAGCTATATCGGCCAGGATCCGGGCACGATCTACGAGTACATGGTGATGTACAGCGACGAAGTCGGTTGTACGCGCACGATCAACCTGGGCGTGATCCATCCGGCGGGATTCCCTGACATCGCCACCTTCTGTCTACGCTCGGCTGCCTGTTCCCCGCCGTTGACCAACTACGACTGCGATACCGGCCAGCTCAAGTTCTGGATATTCGACGCGGTGCCCTATTGCCGCGACTATCAGACCCCAACCCCGAACAAGACCACCACGCCCGCGGACAACATCTACTACCGCGTACAGCGCTTCCCGTGGACCACCGTGTTCTCCGGCGGCACCTGGGACGAGGACTGGTCGCTGCACGCCGAGTTCGACCAGGTGGTCTGGGCGGGCCAGGACCCCGACGGCTGGCAATCGGCCGGCGGTTTCGGCATCCAGGAGATCACCGACCAGACCTACCGCACCTTCGAGATCTGGAACTACGTCGACCCGGGGAAACGCTACCTGTACTCGGTGACCACGATGATCGATCACCCGGGCAACGGGACTGCGGAGTGGGACCCAAGCTGCACCGATGAGTGCGCCAAGTGTCCGCGGCCCGCAGGCTGCCCCGCGAGCTGCACCATGCCCTGCTGCGGCGGGGTCGGCCAAGATCAGTGCAACTCGCACCGTCCGGGACAGTCAACAACATATCCATGGGACGATCGGATGTTCTGGTTCGCCGACCAGGTCTGCTGGCCCTCGGGACTGCCGGTCGACGCCCATCCCTATTACGATCTCAGCGGCTATCCCACGGCTAACGCCCAATATCAAATGAGTTGGTCGTGGTGGGCCCGGGATGACGGCGACCCGCTGTATCACAACGGCAACCCCAACCGTCAGGGCAAGTTCGAAGAGGGCGACTATCCGTTCGAGAGCGCCGAGTTCATTTTGCTCGACTGGTCGATCTCGTTCAGCACGATCTTCGGCGACGTCCATTGGGAGTTCTACATCGGCGACCATATCTTCGAGGTCGACCCCAGCGGGTATGCGCGCACCGACTTCGACGGCCTGCTGGGCTACCTGTTCAGCCTGATCTTCGAGTTCACCGGAGACTTTGGCTACAACATTTGCGCCTTCTGCATCGACCTGTGGCTGTTCGAGGTCTGCGTCACCGACTTCTGGGACTCGTGCTACGAGGACATGACCTACATCAAGAACCACACCTTCTTGTGGTCGAACAACAACGGCATAAACAAGGAGTGGTGGGGCAACACCTCGACCTCGACCAGCTGCCACATGAAGAACATCATGGTGCAGTACCACACCAAGGTCTATAACCCCTATACGCCGGTGGGCGACGCGATTCACTATTACGACAACTCGATGTCCATGGCTTTCCGCGGACGGCACAACAACAACGACCCCAGCTACTGGGGCAAAGGCTTCGATCACTACCAGATCGAGATGGACTTCAACTGCACCTACAAGTATGGGGGCAATCCCGAGACGCATCACTGCCTGGCCAGTACGCTCTCCTACTACCGGATGCCCGGCGCCAACTACGCGCCGCTGTTCTCGTACGCCACCCCGCAGAAGAGCGCGGTGAACGAGATCAACGCCTACTCCGACGACGACTGGTGGAGCATCTTCTACATCGTCTGCGACGAATCATCAGCGCCCAACGCCAACCCGGACCTGCCCGGGGCGGACACCACCCACGTCTATTTCTGGGCCGCACCGGACAACAACAGAACCTGGGATTGGCAGTACCGCTGGTACAACACGCCGCCGATATTGGCCTACGGCTCGGACAACTCCCACGCTTGTTACGACGCCAACGGCGTGATTCTCGGCGTGTGGCCCGACGGACCGTTCGAGCCGACCGACGACTACGACTACGAAACCGGACGCATCGGGATCTACGCCAATCCGTTTGTCAAGCTGCGCGACTTGTGGTGTACGCTGTTCTGGTGGGCCGGCAATTGCGAAGGCTACGGCACCACGCGCGAGGCCTACGACATGATTCGCGTGACCGAGTTCTGCGGACAGTGTCCGCCGCCGGCAGTGATGAACTACGATGACAACGACTGCCAGAACCAACTGGAGTGCAATCAGTACGGCGGCGAGTGGAGTCTCAACCATCGGCCGTGGCCGTTCGGCGGACCGGCTACCTGTGATTAACCAGTAAAGTGGATTCTTAAGTGTGGCTTAGTAACGCTTAGGCAAATAAAAAAAAACCAACGGATCGCAAACGTCGAGGAAGGCAGCCGGCCACCTCGGCGTTTGTTTTTTTACAGATAGAATGGAGTATCCCCCCTGTTGGTAACAATATGATTTTGAATGTAAATATTTGTCACACAATGCGTTTGCGGCCTTTGTTTCACTGCTTTGCGCCTCGGCGTTCGTTGGAAACAACGGGACTCCGCCTGCAATACGTTTTGAAAATACAGAATATTCCGCCAGCCGTTCAATAAAAAATCCTTGACAAGATTGGCTAATTAGAGATATCAGTATTCCAATATAAGGCTGTACTAAAGCACTGCTGTGCAATTGTAAAGCGAAGGACGGTCGCGCATGTTCAGTAGAGGGAAGTCCATACTCGGCCTGGATATCGGGTCAAGCAGCGTCAAGGCGCTGGAGCTCAAGGAGGCTAAGGGCGGACTGCAATTGGCCTCATTCGGCATTGAGCCCCTGGCCCCTGAAACCATCGTCGACTCGACCGTTATGAACGCACCTGCCGTGGTGCAGGCGATCCGCCGGGTGATCCAGGCAAACAACATCAAGACCAAAGAGGTCGCGACCTCGGTGTCAGGGCACTCGGTGATCATCCGCAAGATCACGCTGCCGATGATGACCGAGGAGGAGGTCGCGAGCAATATCCAGTGGGAGGCCGAGCAGTACATCCCGTTCGACATCAACGAGGTGCACATCGACTTCCAGATCCTCGAGCCGATGAGCGACGACCAAGAGAGCCTCGACGTGCTGTTGGTCGCAGTCAAGAAGGACATGGTCAACGACTACGTTGCCGTGATCCGCGAGTCGGGACTCAACCCGGTGATCATGGATGTGGACGCCTTCGCCGTTCAGAACATGTACGAGGTCAACTACGAGGTCCAAAAGGGCAAGCTGATCTCGATCGTCAATATCGGCGCCTCGGTGATCAACATCAACATCGTGCGCGGCACCAACTCGGTGTTCACCCGCGACATCTCCCTGGGCGGCAACCAGTTCACCGAGGAGATCCAGAAACAGATGAGCGTGAGCTTCGAGGACGCCGACAAGATCAAGTGCGGCGCCGGCTCCCCCGAGCAGCTGGAGAAGGCCGCGTCGATCATCCAGAACGTGGGTAACTCCGTGGCCCTCGAGACACAGCGCAGTCTCGACTTTTTCACATCGACTACTTCCCTGGGCCACATCAGCAAGGTTTATCTGTGCGGCGGCAGCGCCAAGGCCGTCGGACTGTCCAAGATTATCGAGAACCAGATCGGCATACCGGTCGAGCTGTCCAATCCGTTCAATACTATCGAGATCAATGCCAAGATCTTCGACAAAGAGTTTATCGAGGCGAATGCGCCGCTGGCCGGCGTTGCCGTCGGTCTGGCGTTACGGAGGAGCGGCGATAAATGATTCGCGTTAACCTACTTCCGGTTGAGAAGCGCAAGACCCCAAAGGCCAAGGGCAAGGGCAAAGAGCGACGGGAAATCCCGTTCATGACGATTATCATCGGTCTGTTGCTGGCGGCCATCGTCTCGGCGCTGTGCTTCTGGTACTTCCTGCTTATCGAGCAGAAGATCCAGTCAGTACAGATGCAAAGCGAGCAGGTGCGATCAGATATCGCAAAGCTCAATGTGACGATTCAGGACGTCGAGTCTCTCGAGAGTGAGATCAATCAGCTCAAGCAGAAGATCCAGATCATCGAGAACCTCCAAGAAGCGCAAACCGGACCGGTGCTGATCATGGACGAGCTGGCCAAGTCCCTGCCGCAGAGGGTCTGGATCGAGAGTTTCAGCGAAAACGGCACCAGCATCGAGATCAAGGGAATTGGGGTGAACAACCTCGTGGTAGCCAACTTCTTGGAGAACCTCGAGAAGTCACCCAAGTTCCAGCAGGTAGAGCTGAGCTCCAGCGACAGTACCACCAAAGCAGGGTACAGCGGAGAGACGCTCAAGAAGTTCATGGTCTCGGCGCTTCTAGAGGATATGTAGCAGGTACCACACAGGGGGCGGGGGATGTCCTTTCTTAGGAAGGCCACGATAATCCTAGTCGTGCTGATTATCATCGTCGCGGTGTTCTATTTCTACTTTTATAGACCCGCGAACCAGGATCTGCTCGACGCCAATAACGAGCTGCGAGACCTGCAAATGCAGCGCAAGAAGCTGCAGGACCGGGCCGCCACGATCGATCAATTCCGCGCTGACAGAGCTCGCGTCAAGGAGCGCCTTGATCAGCTGCTGACCAAGCTACCCAATACCAGGGATGTCAACATCATCCTGCGCGAGTTCGAGGGTCTGGCCACGGTATTGGGGCTGGATATCGCCAGCTTCGCACTTGAGTCCGAGACTAATAAGGGGTTCTATTCCGAGATCCCGATCACGATGAAGCTTACCGGTCGCTACCACGACATCGCAATTTTCTTCGACAAGATCAGTAAGGCCGACCGGATCATCAACTTCACCGATTTAGATATCACGAGCCCCAAAAATGTCGAGGGGATCCTCACCATCACGACCAATTGTACGGCCACGGCCTATCGCTTCAATCCCACAGGAGCCGCGCGATGAGTAGAACGCGGATCTTAACTCTCATAGCGATCACCGCGACGTTTGTATCACTGATCTGCCTGCTGGCAAGCTGCGATGCACTCATGCCCTCGGTGGACGTTTCGCCTCCACCGCTTACCAGCAAGCCCGCGGCAGTGGCCGAGGTCCCGTCGGTGACCGAGATCCAGCCGCCGGAGCCGTCTCCGGCCCAACGTTATTATTACGATCCGACCAACAAGCCCGATCCCTTCCTCCCGTTCAGAGTCGAACAGCAAATAATCAGCGAAGCTGAGATCATCACCCGCTACGAGGTGCGTTTCTTCCGTCTGGTTGGCGTAATGTCCAGCGTACGCGATCCCAAGGCCGTGTTCGAGGATCCGCGGGGCAACGCGTACGTGCTTACGCTGGGAGATATCATCGGCAAGAACGGCGGCATAATAACCGCTATCATGTCCGATGAGGTTCACATCACCGAGACCCGGGTAACGATTCTGGGCGAGACTCGGACCAACGAGATTGTTATGCAACTCCACCCTGAGGAGGAGCTGAGCATATGATGCCAAGAGGAGGCAATGCGATGACGCTGAAGAGCAGCGGGAACTCTGACCGTAGGCGGTCAGCCTGCGTTTTGATCGTCGCGATCATCTGTCTGGCGGCCCTGCCTGTTTTGGCAGAGGACGTTCATATGGTTATCAAGGGCGAGTCCCCTCTCGACTTGACACAGGATATCCGGCAGCAACAGTGGATCGGCTCCCGGATAACCTTGGATACCCAGAACGCCGACATCAAGAGCGTGCTGCGGATTATCGCCGAGGAGGCGGATCTCAACATCGTTGCGGGTGACGACGTCTCGGGCAAGATCTCGGTCAAGTTGATTAACGTGCCCTGGGATCAGGCTCTGGATCTGATTCTCAAGAGTCGTCAGCTTGACATGGTCCAGGACGGCAACGTGATCCGTGTTGCTCCGCGGGCCACGCTGCAGTCCGAGCAAAAAGCGTTGCTCGCCGAGCGCAGGACCAAACTGGAGAACGAGGAGTTGGTGTTGGCCCTGATTCCGGTCAACTACAGCGACGCCAGCTCGCTGGAGGAACAGTTACGCACCATACTCAGCAACCGCGGTTCGATCTCGGTCGACGTGCGCACCAACGTGGTCATCATCCGCGACGTGCTCGAGAACGTAGAGCAGGCCAAAGTCGTGGCCCGGCTGCTCGACCGGACAACCCAGCAGGTGCTGATCGAGGCGCGGATCGTTGAGGCGACCTCCGATTTCTCCCGTGAAATGGGTATTAAATGGGGCGGCCGCTATATTGCAGACGCGGCCCACGGTAATCCCACCGGCATGGCGTTTCCCAACTCGGTGGACGTCACCGGCGCCGGGGAATCTATCTCCAACGTCCCCAGCGCTAATTATGTGGTCAACCTGCCCGCGCCGGTCGGCCTGGGATCCGGCGGCGGCTTGGGCCTGACCATGGGTTCGGTCAACAGCACCTTTGCCCTCGACCTCCAGCTATCCGCAATGGAGAACCGTGGCGAGGGCCGCGTGATCAGCCAGCCGAGGATCTCCACCATGGAGAACGTCGCGGCCAATATCAAGCAAGGTATAACCTTCCCGACCGCAATCCGTATGGGGGATGATGTAGGAATGTCCTACATCGATGCCTTCCTCGAACTGACGGTGGAGCCGAAAGTCACCTCCGAGGACTCGGTGATGATGGTGATCCATATCGCCAAGGACGCACCGAACACCTCGATCGCGACCTCCACCGGCTACCCGCCGATCGACAAGAAGGAAGCCAACACCACCGCGTTGGTGATGGACGGCGAGACCACTGTGATCGGCGGAATCTTCCAGACCGAGAATACCTCGACAACCCTGGGGATTCCCTGGCTCAGCCGCATTCCGGTGCTCGGATTCTTCTTCCGTGACAAGAGGATGATCTCCAAGCGTACCGAGCTGTTGATCTTTATTACCCCGCGCATCATCCGTGACAAACCCCTGATCTGAGCGCGGTTGAACAGTCCTTCGAGCACCCGCTCTACTATAGGGCGGGTGCTTTTTTAATTGGGAGCGATACATTGAGCTGCGGGTTACGTTTAGAGCATGCCGGAGAGAGCCATGGACCGGCGCTGGTCGGTCTGCTCGATGGGGTTCCATCCGGATTAATGCTCGATCGCAAGCTGATCGTCGAGCACATGCTGCGTCGGCTGCACTGCCTGGGTAGGGGAAAACGCGCCCGATCGATCGAAACCGATGAGGTCCAGTTGCTCTCCGGAGTGCGGCGCGGTCAGACCACCGGAGAGCCGATCGCGATCCAGGTCGCCAACCGCGACTTCGCCGCTTGGGAGCAAACGCGCGGAGCCTGGGCAGAGCCCGCGGTAGACCCGCAGCCGATTACCGTACCCAGACCCGGACACGCTGATTACGCCGGATGGGCGCGTAGCGGAGGAGATATCCGTGAGACGATCGAGCGGGCCAGTGCGAGGTTTACAACGCTGGACGTGGCTGCCGGTGCGCTGATCCGTCCGCTGTTAAGCGAGTTCGGCATTCGCATCTACAGCCTGACGTTGGCCATCGGCGCCGTTAGGGCCAGGTGGCGCAAGATCGATTCCGAGCGCGTGCTGCAGCACGCGGCCACCGACGAGGCGGCCGGCCCGTCGCGGTCCTTTCTCAGCGCAGCCTCGGCCGAGGTCGAGGCCGCCACGCTTCGGGGCGACACGCTGGGCGGAAGCGCGGCGGTGGTTTGCCTGGGAGTGCCCGCGGGCCTGGGCGGCATCGGCCCCTCTGCCCAACGGATCGACGCCCGACTGGGCGCGGCGCTGTTGGGCGTGCCCTCGATCCGGGCAGTTGAATTGGGCGACGCCTATCTTCAGTCCGAATTGCCCGGGAGCAAGGCACAAGATCGCTTTATCCCTCCGCTTGAAGGTCGTTCGGTTCGGCGATCGGGAAATCTGAGTGGAGGCATCGAGGGCGGGATGACCAACGGCCAGCCGCTGATCGTGCGTTTTGCGGTGCGGCCGGTGCCCTCGGTGGCTAAGCCCAAGCGATCGATCGACCTACAGACCGGAATGGTGGTCAGCGGCCGCTACGAGCGCTCGGACGTCTGCGTGGTTCCGGCCGCCGCCAGGGTGGCCGAGGCGCGTGTGGCGCTGGAGCTGGCCAGCGCGCTGTTGCAGCGTTGCGGCGGTCGATCGATGCCCGAGGTCAGACGCGCCTGGAATGATTGGCAGGGCGGCGGATGAGCGTCAGGTTGCCGGCGATAAACACCGTCGGTCCGGTACGCTTCGCCGTCGCCGCCGATCATCTGGAGTCGCTCGGTGCTTTAACGCGCCGCGTCATAGGCCTGCGTCCGCTGATCGTCGTCGCCGGTCGGCGCGCCTATCGCCTGGCGGGCGAGCGCGCGCTGCCCTCGTTGCGCGCCGCTGGATACGAACCGTTGCTGATCAGGGTTGGTGAGGGAGACAGTCACAAGACACTCGATGATGCGCGGCTGCTGTGGGACAAGCTGTTGGGATTGAAGATCGACCGCGAGACCGCATTACTGGCCCTGGGCGGCGGCGGTGTGTGCGACTTGACAGGGTTCGTCGGTTCCACATTGCTGCGCGGGCTGCCCGTGGTGCATGCGCCAACGACCCTGCTGGCGCAGGTCGACGCCGGGCTCGGCGGCAAGACCGGCGTGGACCATCGGCTGGGCAAAAATCTGATCGGCACCTTCTGGCAGCCACAACTGTCGGTGATGGACGTGCGTACGTTGGATACGCTCTCCGGGCGCCAAATTCGCAACGGATTGGCCGAGGCTATTAAAACTGCGTTCATCGACGGCGAAGCCACATGGAGTTCGTTGGGACGCAGAATGGAGCAAATAGCGTCTTGCGATAGGCGGAATCTGTATTGGATAGTAAAAAAGTGTTGCAATATCAAGGCAAGAGTGGTAACTGTTGACGAGAGAGAAACCTCGGCGATCGCAGTGCCGGGGAAAAAGGTGATGCAGCCGGGGAGACTGGCGCTGAACCTTGGCCATACGGTCGGTCATGCACTGCAAGTATTGCCGCAGGGAAGGCGCCTTCTGCACGGAGAAGCAGTGGCGCTTGGGATGAGATTCGCAGCACGTATTGCTTGCGAATTGGGAGTTTGTGAGAGAGAATCTGCTAGGCAGCTTGAAGAAATGCTCGATAGAGCAAAGCTGCCAAGACGGTTTCCAGCGGTTGAATGGTCGGCGGTGGCCGATATAATCGCCGGTGACAAGAAGCGTAGGGGCGGTCCGGAGGGAAGGATTCTCTGGATCTTGCCTGAACGGATCGGAAGGGTGAGAATACATCCGATCCCGGTTCGGGAACTGTACAGTGAGCGGCTGAGTGCCGTAGTTGAAAACGGAGGGAAAAGTTGATGAGAAGAGCCCTTACATGTGGAGCGATTCTCTCTCTGCTGGCTGTGATCGTTGTATTCGGCAACTGTGGTGATGTCGACCCTGCCAAAGCACCATACTATTCAATGGTCACGACTGAACCGACAGATGTCGGTTACGAGGTCACGTGCATTGCCGGCCAGACTGTTGAGTTGCGCGACGAGTTCCTCGTGCGCGCGCTGGTCGTGGGGGAATATGCCGCAAGCCCCTATATCCAGCCGCTGAACAACGTCGAGGTCCGCTGGACTACGCGGTTTCCGGGGAATATCGGCATCTACCTCCCCGAGGACAACGTCGACGATGTCGATCCACTGGAGACGCCCTACGTTGGCAAGACCGACGATCGCGGCATTTCCGAGGTCAAGATATTAGTCAACGTCGTCACCGTTTGCAGCGGCACGGCCATAGGTTATATTGAGGCTGATACCGGCGTAGCCTCTTCGCAGGTATCGCTGACCTACACAACGACGGATATAGGGACCGAGGACGACGACGACGACGAATAAAGGTTGTCGTAATATCAAGTTTCCCTCCGATGAATCGAGCCTGACGAGCCGGACGGCTTCGCTGCCGTCCGGCTTTTATATTGTCTGATGCACACCAACGGCAACGAGGTCAGATCAAGACGCAGCCTAATGGGCTGGGCGTTTTATCTGGCCTACCGTTTTATCGGCGAGCTGACCCACCTGCTGTTGTTCTCATTCATGTGGTTGCTCGGCGGAGTGGAGTATCTCAGCGCCTCGTGGGTGCGTTGGATCTTCGGACCGGGCACTGTTCTGGGCGTGATCATTTATCGGGCGATCAAGCGCCGCGACGGCCCGGTGATGCTCTACGGCAACGCGGCGATGGTTTTCTACAACTGCACGATCTGGATCGGCGGCTTTCTCTACGTGGGTCAGTTGGCCGCGCTGTGGCTGCCCACATCGATCCTACTGACGTTCGTGCTGCTGCCCGGCCGCTGGGTCGGCAGGCTGCGCGCGGCGGCCTGGGCCTTGATCTTGATCGCGATAGTCGGCACCGTGCTGCTCGAGCTCAATCGCAGCTCGGAGAAAGCCTGGGTCAGAGACTGCGCGAACGAAAATCGGCGCGCGGCCGATGATCGGGTGCAGCTGCTCGACCCGACAATGCATCCCTACGACATCGACGTCGATCCCTCGGGCCGCTATCTGTTCGTGGCCTACGGGGTTGTCGGGCGTGACGGGATGATTGTACGTCACGACCTGTACACGGGCGAACGCCGGGAGCAACGAACGGTCAGGGGAGTGCAGCGCATCGATTTTTCAAGAGACGGTAGCAAGTTGTTGACCACGCCCTGGGGGCGGCTGGGTCACACGCGTTGGAGGCATTGCCCTGCGGGAGACCAATGTTTGGAACAGGAGGGAGTCTACCTGCTGCCGGTGCACGAGGAGGTCGACGAGCTCGATTGCTGCAAACGACCCGTGGGTAAATATTTCGCTCCGATTTTTAACGCCAACAACACCTTCGCCGCGGTGCAGGAACCCGGGGGAGACCTGCTGGCGATTACCGAGATCAATCGAAATGTGATCCGGATGGATGCCCAAGGACGCGAGAAGGCGCGGATCGCAGTTACAGGAATGAACCTCTACGATCTCGAGCTGGCATTGGACGGCCGAGTGTTGGTGGTCAGCGATCAACAGGCGCCGTGGGTCCACCTGGTGGACGTCAGCGATGGCGGGTTGAGCTATCTGGGACGGGTCTGGGTCAGCCCCTTTGGTTTCGGCCTACTCGCCGACCCGCTGTATCCCGGAGTGGTCTACTGCGCCGGGTCGTTGTTCGGCGACATCTTCGCCGTGGACGTCACGGCGCAACGCAGGCTGTGGCGGATGCGCCTGGGGTACGGCCCGCGCGATCTGGGGCTCGACCGCGAGCGGCGCATTCTGCTGGTGGGCAACTACTTCGACGGCACGGTGAGCTTGGTTGACCTTGAGACGCGAAGCGAGATCGCCAGGCCGTTCTTCGGCCGCATCCTGCGCGGAGTGTGCTACAGCCCCCACGACGACCGCGTGTATGCGGCAACGGCCTGCGGCGTGCGTTGGGCCCAAATGGAGGATCTGCTCGAGGGGTCGGCCGCGCCTGGGCCTTGACAATCGATTCGCGTGGCCGACAATTGAGCCAGGAGAGTAAACCAATGGAAAGCGTACTGGTTCTTAACGGCCCGAACCTCAACCTGCTGGGCAGCCGGGAGCCCGAGCTCTACGGCGAGTGCACGCTTCAACAGATCGAGGACGATTTGCGCCAGCTCGGCGCCGACCTCGGTGTTGAGGTTCAGTGCCTGCAGGCCAACGGCGAGGGGGAGCTGATCGACGCGGTCCAGGGGGCGATCGGTCGCTGTCATGCGCTGATCATCAATCCCGGCGGCTACTCGCACACCTCGGTGGCCCTACGCGACGCACTGGCCGCCTTCGAGGGCACAGTGATCGAGGTCCACCTGACCAACGTTGCGGCGCGCGAGCCGTTTCGACGCCGCAACATCACGGCCACAGCGGCCGACGGCGTAATCAGCGGGCTGGGGCCGGCGGGATACAGCCTGGCTATGATCGCAGTGGGCAAGGCAGAGACGTCTGATGATTGACCATCGATTGCAACGAGCGCGCGCGCTGTTGCGCAAAAAGCGTTTGAGCGGATTGCTGGTGCTGGGCATCGAGGAAACTCACATGGAAAACGTGCGTTTCTTTTCGGGCTTCAGCGGTTCGGATGCCAGCCTGGTAATCAGCGCCAAGCGGGCGCTGTTTTTCACCGACGGCCGCTATATCGAGCAGTCCAAGGCCGAGGTGACCCGGCTGGAACGGGTGATCTACAAAGACAAGATCGGCGCGGTGGCCGAGGCGATCAAGCGGCTGCGCGTTAAGCGCGTGGGGTTCGAGGACGAGGCACTGCCCGTGGCGCTCTACAACCAGCTCGTCGAGCGTTTGCCGGGAATCGATCTCGTGCCGTTGGCCGGCGATCTTGACGCATTGCGTCAGATAAAATCGCCGCAGGAAATAGTGGCGATACGGCGGGCCGTACGCATCGCCGAGCGGGCGCTGCGGCGGGTGATCCCACTCATCGCGCCCGGCGTGCCCGAGAACCGCATCGGTTCCGAGCTCGACGCGGAGATGATCAGGCTCGGGGCCCAGGCGACCGCCTTCGATACGATCGTCGCCTCGGGACCGCGCGGCGCATTGCCGCACGGCATCGCAAGCAGCAGGCGTATCCGCAGGGGCGAACTGGTGACCATCGACTGGGGAGCGCTCGTCGATCAATATAATTCGGACCAGACCGTGACCTTTGCCGTGGGTGAGATCCAACCGTGGCAACGCGAGATCTACCAGCTGGTCTATCGCGCCCAGCGGGCCGCGATCAAGGCCTGCGTGCCCGGGGCAAAGCTGTGCGAGGTCGACGCAGTGGCGCGCGGGATCATCGAACAGGCCGGTTACGGCGAGTACTTCACCCACGGGCTGGGCCATGGCGTGGGCCTCAAGGTTCATGAGGGGCCCAGGTTGAGCATGCGCGTCAACGGCAAGCTGGCCTTGGGCAACGTGGTAACCGTGGAACCGGGCGTGTATCTGCCGAACCGTGGCGGAGTGCGGCTCGAGGACATGGTGCTGGTCACGGACGGCGCTCCGCGCGTGCTCACCGGAATCTCCAAACGCCTGCGTGTACTCTGACGCGCTGCCAGCCTTGACTTTCCATATCGGGAATGACAGATTTGACCAGTCATAATCTGCGCTGAATTACAGGCTGAAAAAAGCCGAAAACGAGCACGTACTTTCATATAGCTTACGGGCTGTTACATCCGAAGTCCGTGTGCGTTTGAGCAAGTAGGAGAGCCTCGTGGCCAAAGGCGGCGATAAGAGCGGTCGATTCAAAATCCGAGGTAAAAAGGGCAGTTCGAATCCGGAACTGGAGAAGCTGCTAGAGGCGCTGAAGACCAACCCGGGCGACTACCGGACCAGGCTGAAATTGGCCAGCTTCTACTTGATGCGCGAGCAGAAGGAGAAGGCGGTCCAGCAGTACATCCTGGCCGGAGACGCCCTGTCCAACGAGGGTTTTTCCACCAAGGCCGTGGCCGCCTATCGTCAGGCGATCAACATCGATCCCAACCTGACCAACGTCTATGAAAAGCTCGCAGTGCTCTACCACCGCCTGGCCCTGATGCAGGAGGTGGTGGCGATGTACCAGAAGGTCATCGCCGTGCACGAGCGCAACGGACAGATCAAGCTCGCCCTGGATACCCTGCAGAAGATGGTCGACCTCGATCCGAAGAACACTCACGGTCGACTGAAGCTGGCCGAACGTTATTACCAGGAGGGATACGAGGACCTGGCCATCGGTCAGTTCCTCAAGGTCTACGAGATCCAACGCGCCAAGGGAGAGAAACAGCAGGCGGCCGAGCTGCTCAAGGACCTGATCGAGCGCGGGATTCAGCACAGCGAGCTGATCTCCGGGCTGGCCGATCTGTGCCGCGATCTCGAGCAGCCGGAGCTGTTCATCGGCGCTTACGGCAACCTGGCCGAGGAGGTGCGCGACTCGACCGAGGTGCTGGACAAACTGGCCGGGTTCCAGACGATGAGCGGCGATATCGAGGGGGCCAAACATAGCCTGCAAAAGATCGCCGCGTTCTATCGGTTGGCAGAGGTGCGCGAGCGCGAGCTGGACATCTACAGCCGCATTCTCGAGATCGACCCGGACGACGAAGAGGCGCTGGCGGCGATCGACGAGGAGAACCTCGGACAATCGCTCGTGGTCGAAGAGCAAACGATCGACGATGTGGAGAGCATTGAGCCGCTGGCCCAGATCGACGACGTCGTCTCCGGCGTGATTGTGGACGAGCCGGTTCCGGCCATCGACGACCTCGAGGTCGAGGTGGATATCGAGCCGTCCGAGGTCGAGGCCATCGAGCCTAAGCCGGAGCCCGAGCCCGACGAGATCGACATCACGATCGAGGAGGAACTCGAGGAACCGCAGATCGTCGAGCAGGAGGAACTGCCCGAACAGGTCGCGCCGCTGGAGCCCGAGACCCTGGAGCAGGTCGAGGAGTTCCAGGTCGAGGTTGAGCCGGTCGAGGTCGAGCCGGTCACAGTCGAGGAGGTCGACGTTGCCGGCGAAGAGCACGTGGACCAAGACGTGGCCGAGCTCGAGAGCACGGGCATTTTCGAGGAAGAGGTCGAGGCCGAGCCCGAGACGCCCGAGTTGCCGCAGCCCCAGGACCTGTCCGCGATGGACGCCCAGCAGATCGCAGCATTCCTCGACCAGTCCGTGAAGCAATACATTGAGGCTGGTTTCGAGTCCGAGGCTCCCGAATTCCTGCGGGGATGTATCGAACTTTCGCCGTCTACGCTGGAGACCTACAACCAGCTCAAGGGATTCTTGGCCGAGCGCGGCCGGACCGACGAGGCGATCGAGGTCCTGCGCCAGGCGGTTGACGCGGCGCGCAACGACGGGCGGCAACAACAGCTGCGCGAATACCTCGAGGATCTGATCGCACTCGAGCCCGAGGACACCACGGCCCAGACCGAGCTCGAGGATCTGATCATCGCCTCCGAGCCGCATAACGCACTGCCGATCCTGATGGCTCGCGCCGAGATCGCCGTTGATCAAAGCGACCCCGAGGCGGCCATCGGCTGGCTGGACAAGATATTCCAGATCGACGCCGAGAACCTCGACGCTCATGCCCTGGCCAAAGACGTCTACCTCGCATCGGGCGACGATCAGCAGGCGGTGGAAAAGCTTAACACCCTCGCCGATTTGTTGATCGCGCGCGGCGAGCAGCAGCAGGCCGAGGCGCAGCTTCACGAGCTGATCGACCTGACGCCGCAGGATCCAGCAGCCCACATCCGTCTTGCCGAGCTTTACCAGAGCACGGGCGATATCGAGCGGCAGTCGATCGAACTGCTGACGATCGCCGAGCTCTACGTGTCGGACGGAGAGGCCCAACGGGCGCTCGACGTCTTGCAGCAAGTGCTGCAGGCTGACCCCGGACATTCCTTGGCCGCGGAGCGGATGATCGAAATGTTGATCTCCCTGGATCGCGGACAGGAGGCCTGCGAGAGGCTGCTCGAGCTGGCAGGGTCGGACCTGCAGTCCGGCGATTTCGAGCGCGGCATCCAGCGCGCCGAGCGCGCGGCGCAGATCGAGCCTGAACGACGCCGCGCCCGCGAGCTGTTGCGCAAGCTCTACATCAAGGTCGACCGAACCGACGATGCGGTGGAGCAACTGATCGCCCTGACCGATTCGGCCGAGAACGACCAGCAGCGCGAGGAGCTGCTGGCCGAGGCGCTGAACCTCGATTCGTCCAATCGCGAGATCATCGAACGGCTGGTGGAGCTGGCGCTGAACTCCGGACAGACCGAGCAGGCGATTTCGCGGCTGTTCGACCTGGCCGACGCGGTCGAGACTGCAAACGACCAGGCTAAGCTCGAGCAGTGTTACGACCGGGTAGTCCAGCTCGACGGGACCAACGAGCGGGCGCGCCAAGCGCTGAAGCAGATCTATATTGCGACCAACAGAGTCCAGCCGGCCGCCGAGCAGGCGCAGGCCCTGGCCGAGATGTATCTGGAGCGCAACGAACTCGAACAGGCCGAGAACGAGCTCAAGGAACTGATCGGCATCGCGCCCGAGGATCCGGCGCATCACGAGCGGCTGGTGGCCTTGCTGGAAAGTTCCGGACGGGAAGACGAGCAGGCCGCGGAGCGGCTGGTTCTGGCGGAACTCTACCGCAAGGCGGGTCGGCCCGAGAACGCGGCTGACAGCCTCGAACGTGCGCTGGAGCTGCGACCGGACGATGTCCGGGCACGCGAACGGCTGATAGAACTACAGCTGGAAATGGGCCGGAGGTCCGACGCGAGCCGCGGCTTGATCGAGCTGGCGGAATCCGACCTCGACGCGGAACGCCTGGAAGAGGGACTGGAGCGAGCAAGGCGCGCCCTGGACCTCAAGCAGGACGAGCGGCGGGCCAGAATGCTGTTGCGCGACCTCTACGTGGCGAGCCAACGCTACGACGACGCGGTTGAACAGCTTTTGGTGCTCTCGCGCTCCGAGCCCGACGCCGAAACGCGGCGGATGCTGCTGGGCGAGGCGCTCGAGCTCGATTCGCAGAGCCGCGAGACGCTGGAGACGTTGGTCAAGATCGACCGCGAGGAGGGATTGTTCGACGAGGCCAAGGCGAGGCTGTTTGAATTGTCGAACATCGTCGGCCGCGTTGGAGAGATCGACCGCGTGGAGGACTACCTGCGGCAGATCGTCGATATCGACTCGAAAAATATCCGGGCCCGCCAGGGGCTCAAGGATATTCACATCTCGCGCGGGCAGACCGACCTGGCCGTGGAGGAGCTATCGGTACTGTCGCGGATGAGCCGCGGCGACGGCTACCTGGACCAGGCTGAGGCGTTCCTAAAAGAGCTGTTGGAGCTCGACGAGAGCCAGGCCGAATCGCACAAGATGCTCGCCGAGATCTACGACGAGCTCGAGCGCGGGGACCAGGCGTTGGAGCATTGGCTGCGCTACGCCCGGCTCCAGTCCGCCGCCGGCGAAACCGAGGAGGCCTACAAGACCTACGAGCGCGTGTTCGACGCTACGCCGGACGACGAGCAGGTTTTCTCCGAATACAAGGAGCTCGCCAAGCAGCTGGGCCGCACCGAGCGCGTGATCGAGGAGCTCACTGCGCGCGCACAGCGTTCCGTGCAGGACGATCCGACTGCGGCGCGCGCGGCCTTCGAGGAGATCGTCGGACTGGACGAGAACAACATTATCGCCCACCGCGGACTGATGGACCTGCTGCTGGCCGGCGAGGAGCGCGTCGAGGGCGTGGCGGTCGCCTTCAAGCTTTACGAGCTGCTGATCGAGGCCGGCGACGCGGACCGTGCCGAGGCTACTCTGCGAGACGTGCTGGAGCTCGAGCCGGACAACGAGCAGGCGATCGATCGGCTGAAGAAGCTCTACCTCGAGTCCGAGCGCAACGCCGATGCGGTGGACCTGCTCGCCGGCGTGGTGGAGCGGCAGATTCAGGCCGAGGCCTGGACCGAGGCCTGGGTTGCGGCCGAGGAAATCCTGGGCATCGACCCGGAAAACGTGGTGGCCCACGAAAAGATGGCTCAGATCGGCGAGGGCTCGGGCGACTCCTCGGTGGCGTTGGAACATCTGAGTTGGCTGATCGAGCGCGAGCTGCAAACCGGCGATTTGGAAAACTCCGAACAGCATTTGCGCAAGGTGCTCCAGATCGACCCGCAGCAGCTCGACGCTCATCAGCAGCTCAAGGAACTCTATCTGGGCGGCGGACGCCTCGATCTGGCCGTGACCGAGCTGTTCTCATTGGTGGACAAACTCGAGGACGACGAGGCGATCGAGTCCAACCTCACGCAGGTGCTGCAATACGACGCGCAGAACGAACGGGCGCACCGTCGGCTGATCGAGATCTACCGCGGGTCCGAACGCTACGGCGACCTGTTGCCGCTGCTGTTCAGCCTGGCCCAGATCGAGCTTGAGCGCGACAACAAGCTGGCCTGCGAGGAACAGCTCGATGCGGTGCTCGAGATCGATCCGGACAACGAGCAGGCTCTGCTCAAGCTTAAGGATCTGCACCTCGAGATCGGCGAGTCCGACAAGGCTCTGGCCGAGATGTTCAAGCTGTTCGACCAGGCGTTCGAGCGCGAGGACTTCGATCGTGCCGGCGAGCTGCTGGCCGAAACCAAGGGTCTGGACATACAACTCGAGCAGGTAGCGCGTAAGGCGATCGAGTACTACCTCAAGCTCGGGCTGTCCGAGGAACTGCTCGACGAGCGCTTCAGCCTGTTCGGCATTCTCGCGGACAGGGGGGATGTCAGCGGGGCCGAGCAGACGATGCGCGACGTGCTGGCCGACGATCCGCAGGACATGCGCGCACACCTGGCGCTGAGGCAGTTATTCGTCGACTCCGGGTCTCCCGAGCGCGCAGTGGACGAGATTGTCTCGTTCGTCCGCCAGTTCGAGGAGCGCAACGAGTTCGCCACGGTACGGCGACTGTGCGGCGACCTGCTCGAGATCGATCCCGAGAGCCGGCCGACGATCAGCAAGTTGGCCGAGCTCGATATTGTCGAGGGTGAGACCGAAGCAGCGCTGGAGCGGCTGGCGGGCCTGGCCGACCTGGCCTTTGATAAATCGGAGCGGGATGAGGCCGAGCAGGCGTTGAAACGGATGCTCGAGATCAAGTCCGACCACGAGCCGGCGCTGGCGCGGTTGGTCGAGTTCTACGTCGAAAGCGGAGCCCCGGATAAGGCCGCGACGCAGATCATTGCCTTTGCCCAGGCGCGTTACGAGGCGGGCGAGACCGAAGCCGCCCTGGGTCGATTGGAACAGGCGGCGGCCTACGAGGAGGGCTTCGACAGGGCGCTGCAGCGCGAACGCGAGATACTGCTCGAGCAGCAGCGCGAGAGCGACGCAGTCCTGGTCGTCTTCCGGATGGCCGATCGCGCGGCGCAAAGCAGCGAGCACGAGCGGATCGAGACCTTGATGCGCGACGTGCTGTCCCTGGACAAGTCCAACGTCGACGCCCGAGTGCGCCTACAGCAACTATATTTCGAAACCGGACGTTCCGAGCAGGCGATCGAGCAACTGTTCGACCTGGCCGACCTAGCAAGGCGGCAGGAGAGGGCCGAGGATTACCAGGCGCATTTCGAGCAGATTCTGGAGCACGATCCGGATCAGCGTCGGGCGCTACGCATGTTGGCCGACCACCTGCGCAATACCGGGCGCGACGATCAGGCGGCCGAGCAGCTGCGCTTGTTGGCCGACGCGGCGCACGAGGCGCAGCAGGCCGATGAGGAGGAGCGTGCGCTGACCGACCTGGCCCAGATGGCTGCCGAGGATCGCGATTGCCGCGAACGGCTGCTGCAGATCTTCAGCGACACCGAACGCAACGAGAGCGCGATTGAGACACTGTTCGAGCTCTGTGCGATCAGCGAGCGCGCCGGAGACCTGAGTTTGGCGCGCCTTGACGCGGAACGCGTACTCGAGATCGACAACGAATCGGAACGCGCATACCAGCGGATCAAGTCTTTGGCCGAGAAGGCCCAGGATGTCGACGGGCAGGTCGAGGCCTGTTTTGCTCTTTACAACCTGGCCCGCAAGGCGCAGGACGCCAAGGCCGCCGAGCGTCAGATGCGCGATGCGATTCTGCTTACGCCGGAGAGTCGCGAGTCCCACGCCAACCTCAAGCAACTGTTGATTGAGCGCGACGCGGTCGACGAGGCGATCCACGAAGCGTTCACCCTGGCCGAGCTGGAGGGTCAGGCCGGCGACGTCGAGGCGGTTCGATCTCAGTACCTCTCGGTGTTGGACCTCGATTCGAAGAACGTACGCGCGCTGACAATGTTGGCCGGATTGCACGAGGGGCAGGGCGAGATCGAGCAGGCGGTCGAGCGGCTGTACAGCGCGGCGGACCTGCATCTGGAACTGGACCAGGCGGGCGACGCCGAGGAGCTGCTGCGCCACGCCCTGATATTGGACGCTACGCGTACCGAGTCCAGGCTGAGGCTCAAGGACCTCTACGTGCGACTCGACGAGCCGATGAAAGCCTCGATCGAGTTGTTCGCACTGGCGGACGAGGCCGAGGCTGTAGGCGAGGCCGAGCAAGCCACCGAATACCTGGCCCAGATCGTTGGGATCGATGCGAACAACATGGAGGCGCGGCGCAGGCTCAAACAGGCCTACCTCGACACCGGACGCCAAGACGAGGCCGTGGCCGAGCTGTTCCAGATGGTCCAGGGGGCGATCAACGCGCGTCGGCGCAAGACCGCTGAGGGCTATTTGCGCGAGATCTTCTCGATCGATCCGGACAACGGGCAGGCCAAGCAGAAACTGGCCGAACTGTTCCTGGCCAGCGGCGAGGAAGAAACCCGCATCGACGGGCTGTTCAAGGAGGCCGACAGCCTGCTGGCCGCGGGCGACATCGGCACAGCCAAGTCCAAGCTCTCCAAGATCCTGGCGATCGATCCGGAAAATATGGAGGCCAAGGGAAGGCTCAACGCCCTGCTGACCAAGCCCGCCGCAGCGATGGCCGAGGCCCGGCCCGCCACCGGCGGCAGCGAGATCTTCCACGAGGTCGATGTGGCCGACTTTGCCGAGGAAGAACTGGTAATGGATTGGGGTGAAGACGAAGAGGAGGTTCCCGACGGGGCGGCCGAGGCCGCGGCCCAGACTCTGGCCGAGGCGGGCATCCAGGTTGATCAGCAGCCTGCGGCCGAGCCAGAGCCTGAGGAAGAGCCCGAGATCGCCGAGCCCGAGGAGCTCGAACTGGCCGACGAGGAGCAGCTACAGCCCGATGAACAGATCGACGTATTCGACCAGGATCAGCCCGAGCCCGAGGCTGCGGACCAAGAGGCGGCGCCGGTCGAGGAACCGCAGGTCGAGCAACCGGGCTATACGCTGGAGGAGGCCAAGGCGGCGGCGGGCGCGGGTGAGTTCGAGCGTGCGGGTAAGATCTTCGAGGCTCTACTTGAACAGGATCCAGACGACGACGTGGTGCAGGCCGAGTATGAAGAGTTCAAGGCAATGGCCAGCCCCGGCACCTTTAGCGAGATCTTCGACGAGTTCAAGCGCGACGTGGCCGAACACAGCCAGGCCAGCGAGGATTCGGAGACGCATTTCAACCTGGGCATTGCCTACCGCGAGATGGACATGGTCGACGAGGCGATTGCCGAGTTCGAGGTTGCCGCCAACGACCCGCGGTTCGCCTTTGCAGCCAAGGTCCAGATGGGACACTGCATGTTGCAGGCCGAGCAGCTCGATCCCGCGGTCGCTCACTTCGAGGAGGCGTTGCAGATGAGCAGCGGCGGCACCGACGAGATGGTCGAACTGCGCTATCACCTCGGCCAGACCTACCGTCAACTCGGCGGGCTGAACCGCGCCCTGGAAATGTTCAAGATGATCCATGAGCAGATTCCCAGCTATCGCGGGATCAAGGACGAGATCAACAAGTTGGAAAAAGAGATCAAGAAGCGCGCGCGTAAGAAGTCCGGGAACTGATCAAACCTCCGATGTTCAACGGGGCGACCTGCCGTGGGGCAGGCCGCCCTGTTTTTTTCTACGCGGTACAAACTTGAGAATAATTCGGGCGATGGAACCTTTGGGCGATCAAAGCGGTCATGGGAATATATGCGGCAGATCAATCTTTCCCAACCCGGATTGTCGATGTGGATTCGTGACAAGGCGAACAGGGTGCGCGCTGTAGTCAAGGCTCCATGCATAATGCGGGTTGCACAGGACTATCGATGAATCACGCAGATCGACCCGGTATTAGATTATGGATCGCATTGTTCGTTCTCTTAGCGCTTTCGCTGTTCCAGCTCGGTGCTGCCGACGCTGCAACTCCCAGTGTGGCCATCGATGAGAAATCGATCAGCGCGGCCAGGGCCGAAGAGGGCGAGCTGAAGATCGGCTTCACGGTGGACGAACAACGCCTGCTGCCCTGGAAGGGCCAGCTATGGCTTGAGATCCTCGATCAGGAGGATCAGGTGGTCGCATCGGGCAGGGGCGGCAAGACCTTCATTGTCGACGAACGGGTTGAGGTGACGATTTCCCAGGGCGGGATAGATCTGTCCGCGCCGGAGAACTTCGTGATTCACTACGTCTTTGCCGGCTCGGGCGCGCGCGTCGAGGGACGGCGCAGCCTGGCCGCGGCGATGGGCGTGGTGCGCACAACCTTGCGGGGACAGACCGAGTGGATCGCCGGATCGCAGGCCGGGTTGCGTTTGGCGGTATTCGAGCACTACTCCGGGCAGCCGCTGGCCGATGCGCGCATCACGCTTGCACTGGCTGTTGACGATCAACAGATCGAGCTTTTCCAGGGTCGCACTGACGACGCCGGAACCGCGGACGTGCGGTTCGCAGTCCCCGACCAGCTTCAGGGCGGAGCCGAGCTGCGCGTGAAGGTGGATTCCGCAATCGGTACCGACGAGATCGAGCGTAGCGTGTACATCGAGCGCCGGGCCAAGGTGCTGGTGGTGACGGATAAGCCGCTGTACCAGCCCGGCCAGACGATCAACATCCGCGCGCTGGCGCTCTCCGAGCCCAACCATCTGCCCCTCGCCGGCAAGCAGTACCTGATCGAGGTCGAGGATTCCAAGGGCAACAAGGTCTTCAAACGCAGCGGCGATCTCGATCGCTTCGGACTGGCGCACGCCCGCTTCGTGCTCGGAACCGAGCTCAACCTTGGCACCTACCGCGTGCGGGTAATCGTCGATGGCAAGCCGGTGGAGCGGACTGTCAGTGTCGAGCGCTACGTGCTGCCCAAGTTCAAGGTCGAGCTGAGCACCGAGCGCGAGTTCTATTTACCCGGCGAGATCGTGCGCGGCACGCTGCAAGCCGATTACTTCTTTGGCAAGCCGGTGGCGGAGGGCAAGGTGACGCTGACCGCCATGGCCCAGGACGTGGGCCTTTCGACGTTTGCAATTGTCCAGGGCGCGACTGATCGAAACGGGTCGTTCGAGTTCGAGCTGCAGGTGCCCGACTCGCTGGTCGGCCAGCCGCTGCTCGACGGCAAAGCCGCGGTAGTGCTCGAGGCCGCGGTGATCGACCAGACCGACCACGAGCAGAGCACGAGCACGATGCTTCCGGTGGCCGACCAGGCGCTGATCCTGGCGGCGATCCCCGAGAGCGGCGATCCGGTTCCCGGTGTGAGCAACAAGATATTTATCATCGCGTCCACTCCGGACGGACGGCCTGCTCGAGTGCGGTTTGACGACCCGTTCAACCCGCAGCGCACGCTGGTCACGGACCGGATGGGATTGGCCGAGTTGAACACCGTACCGGCCAAGGGAACGCTGAGTTTTCGCATCAAAGCGATGGACGATCAGGGTCGCAGCGTACAGCGCGATTTCAGTTTCGAGCCCGACGATGGATCGGAGCATCTGCTGTTGCGGCCGCAAAGCTCGCTTTACAAAGTGGGGGACGTGGCCGAGCTCACGGCCTATCCCGATCACTGCGGAGCGGGTTGGGTCTACTTCGACGTGCTGCGCGGCAAGCAGACCGTGCTGACCAAGGTCGCGCGGATCGATGAGGGGCGGGCGCGGCTCGAGCTGCCGTTGGGCGATGATCTGAGCGGGGCGCTGACATTCTCCGCTTACATCATTACGGCACAGGGGCAGGTCGTACGCGATACGCGGCTGGCCTACGTCAATCCGGCCGACGAGCTCGAGGTCCGGATCAGGCCCGAGCGTGAATCGTACCGTCCGGGCGAGCCGGCGCGGCTGCTGTTTCAGGTGCGCACGGCCAAGGGCGCGCCGGGCGTGGTGGCGCTGGGCGTAAATATAGTGGACGAGAGCGTATTCGCCCTGCAGCAGATGCGGCCGGGGCTGGAGCGCGTGTTCTTTATGCTCGAGCGCGAGATCATGAAACCGCGCTACGAGATCCACGAGTATCGCTTGGAGCGCATCGTCGAACCGCAACAAGGCCTCGACCGACAGCAACAGATTGATCGTCGGCGAGCCTACGAGGTGCTGCTGAGCTCCAGTGAACAGGTCCAGAGCTACAGCCTCGAAGCCGATACCTTCCAACAGCGGACCTCGGCCAACCAAACGCTGATACAGCGCGTGTTCCGCGACCACGAGCAGATCTACAACGCGGTCCAGGCCTTCTACCAGGACCATAAGCGTTATCCGTCGATCGACGGGGGATTGCAGCGCTTGGTTGCCCAGGGGCTGCTCTCCCAATCGCAGATCGTCGATTGCTGGGGCAACGTCTACCGGGTGGAGCCGCTCTACGGCTCGCAGACTCTCGAATCGTTCAAGATCATCTCCGCCGGTCCGGACGAGGCATTCGGCACGGCCGACGACCTCGAGACGGGTGATTATATGTGGGGCTTTGCCCAGGAAGGGCAGATGATCGACAACATGCTCTTCGACCGCGAGATCGGCGGTGCGGGGGGTATGCGGGCATTGGGCGGGGCGCCCAAGGGAGCCGCGATCGACGAGCCGAGCGCTGCCCACGATGCCAGCACAACAGCGACCGTCGAGCGCGAAGAGCCGCGGGTGCGCAAGTATTTCCCCGAGACGCTGCTCTCTGAGCCGGCGCTGATCACCGACGCGCAGGGACGGGCCACGCTCGAGTTCGACCTGGCCGATTCGATCACCACCTGGCGCGCCACGGCAATGGCCAGCGATCCGCGCGGCCTGCTGGGCAGCGCCAGCGTGCCGCTGCTGGTATTCCAGGAGTTCTTCATCGACATCGACTTCCCGGTGGCCCTGACCCAAAACGACGTGGTGCACGTGCCCGTGGTCGTCTACAACTACCTCGATACTGCCCAGCGCGTACGGCTTCAGGCCGAGCGCGGCGATTGGTTCGAACTGCTCAAGGGCAACGACGAACAAAGCGTCGAGCTGGGGCCGGGCGAGGTCGCAGTGGCCTATTTCCCGATCCGCGTCACCGGCATCGGCAAGCACAGCTTCACGGTTCGCGGATACGGCAGCAGCCTCTCGGACGCGGTGCAGCGTTCGGTGGATGTGCTGCCCGACGGCAAACGATTTGAGCAGGCGCTCAACGGTCGGCTCGAGGGCACGGTCAACGCCACGGTGAAAATTCCGCAACAGGCCGTGGACGGCGGCTCCAAGATCTACATCAAGCTCCACCCGGGTGTGATGAGCCAGATCGTCGAGGGGCTGGACGGGATTCTGCAGATGCCTTTCGGTTGTTTCGAACAGACCAGCAGCGTGACCTACCCCAACGTGATGGTCCTGCAGTACCTCGAGGCTATCGGCCAGCTTAACCCCGAGATCTCGATCAAGGCCGAGGGCTTTATCAACAGCGGCTACCAGCGCCTGCTGACCTACGAGGTGCCCGGCGGCGGATTTGAGTGGTTCGGCAAGGATCCGGCGCACGTGATCCTCACGGCCTACGGCCTGATGGAGTTCCACGACATGTCGCAGGTCTACGATGTGGACCCGCAGCTGATCGGCCGCACACAGCGCTGGCTGGCCTCCAAGCAGCTCCAGGACGGCTCCTGGGAGCCCAACGAGCGTTTCCTGGACCGCGTGGCCGCGCGCTTCGCCACGGACAAGTTGCGCAACACGGCCTACGTCACCTGGGCGCTGCTCTACTCGGGCGACCGCGGCTCGGCAGCCAAACGCGGACTGTCGTACATCGAGAAGAACATCGATCAGATCGAGGACAGCTACACCCTGGCCCTGGCGACGAACGCCTTGGCTACTTACGATCCCCAGAGTCAGGCGACCTTGCAGGCGATCGAGAAGTTATCCGCGCTGGCCGTAACCGATGGCGACCTGGCCCACTGGCCGCAGTCGGGCGACACCGCGACCTTTGCCCGCGGCACCAGCGCCGATATCGAGGCAACGGCCCTGGCGATCCAGGCATTGCTGAGGGCCCAGACAGGGCACAACCTAGTCAGCGGCGCGATCAACTACCTGATCGAGAAGAAGGATCCCAACGGCACTTGGTACTCGACCCAGGCCACGGTATGGGCGCTCAAGGCGCTGCTGATCGCTAGCCGGGGAGCGACGTCGGGCACCAACGCCGAGATCCTGATCAAGGTCAACGGCGAGATCGTGCATACATTGGCGATTACGCCCCAGGACGCCGACGTGATGCGGCTGATCGACCTGGAACAGTACACCAGCG
>JAVCCG010000090.1 GCA_030765605.1 Candidatus Alcyoniella australis | reverse complement strand
GGCCGTGGCCCTTGCTTGTCAATTGCGGGAGACCAGATGGCATACCTGGTGTTCAAACACGGTGCGCAAAAGGGACGCAGGATCGAAATCGACGCCGACGAAATCCGCCTCGGCAGCAATCCGCGCGCACAAGTCCGCATCGACGATCCGGGTGTAGCCGATCTGCATGCGATAATTCGACGCAGGGGCGATCGCTATATGGTTGAGGATCGTGGGTCCAAGCGCGGCACGTATCTCGAGGGCAAGCGAATAAAGATCGGCGAGCTGCACGAGGGCGGCACACTCAAGCTGGGCAAGGCCACGCTGACGTTTCATTTCGACCTGGAAAAGCCGACCACCAAAGCCAAGGAGAAGACGCGGCCGGTGTATCGGTCGGACGCGGGCATCATGCCGACACCGGGCCAAGCTCGAACCAAACCACAGGTCAAGGAACAGGACGACATTGACCTCGACATCGGCAAAGCTGTGCGTAATGCGCTTTCCGACTACAAACAGGAGAGCGAGCGGCAGCTTAGTGATAAGAAGATCAAGTTCCATCTGCCGAGCAAACGCACGATGCAGATCGCACTGATGGCCTGCGCGCTGCTGGCGGCGATGTTTCTCTTCAGCCTGATCGCGCACTACGCACCGCATCGCACCAACCCGCAACGGCCCGACCAGGTCCATACGCGCACGGCCCAGGCGCCTCCGCGCGTCGAGGGCACGCCGCGCGATGTGCGGATCAAGCTCGACTTGGGCCAGGGCGGCAACGATGTGGGCAGCGGCAAGAAGATCGTGCTCAACGCGCCGGGCGGCGGCGGCGCGGGCGGCGGCCGCAGCATGGGCGGCGGATCAGCGGGATCGAGCAACATGCGGGCGAGCATCGAGATCGCGGGCACGCCGCGCAAGCCGAACATGGCCATACGCCAAAGCGGCGGCAGCGCGGGCGGAAGCGCAGCCCCGTCCATGCCCTCGGGAGGGTCAGGCGCCCCGCCGCCACCCTCGAAGCTCGACTCCGGCGCGCCGATGCCGGACATGGCCGGCATGATGGATGGAGCCGGAGGAGGTGCGGCCGCGAGCGGCATGCCGATGCTGCCCAAGCCGGAGGTCGAACACGAGGAGTGGGACCCGGACAACATGGACGAAGAGGGGATGTCCGAGGAGGACCGCGAGGAACTGCGCAAGGCGTTGGCCGCGTTTGACGATCTCCCGGAGGAGGATCCCAAACCCGATCCTGCGGACCCTGCGCCGCCCCCGCCCGTACCTCAGGCTACCGCAGGGGGCGGTTCGGTCAGCATCAGCTACACGCCAGGCGAGGGGCAGGTCAAGCGTCCGCGCATGCTGCGCTGCGAGCTCGAGGTCAGCGACTACCTGCTGCCCAACGGCGGCCTGCGCGCTGTGCTGCCGCGCGAGGACGGCTCATTTACCGTCTACTGGATCGACGGCCGCAACGTGTTTAGCCGCACGTTCCATCATTCGGGCCTGGCCCTGGGCGAGCGCCAGAAATTCGTGCTCGACGAGCCGCTCGAGCTGGGCCGCAACTCGATCGCCGTGACCCGCGACGGCGAGCAGTTGGTTGTGTACCAGGATTTTGCGGCCGACGGTCACGCCGCGATCTATCTGCGGCGCTTCTCAGCAGCGGGCGAGGAACTGGGCGATCCCCAGCGCGTGGACCAGGGCGAGGGGTTGTGGGCAAGCAACCCGGCGATCAGCGCCACCCAGAACGGACGCATTGCCGTGGTCTGGCAGAGTCTGGGAGCGGACGGCGAGGGCTGGGCAGTGATGGCGCGGATGCTGGGCGACCAGGCTGCGCCGCTGGGTTCGGCGTTCGTTGTCAACGAACACGCGCCGGGCGACCAGGGCAACCCGTCCACAGCCCTGGCGGCCGACGGCACCCTGGCCGTGACCTGGACCTCGGTGGGCCAGGACGGCTTCGGCTGCGGGATTTTCGCCCGGCTGTTCGACGCGCAGGGAAAACCGCTGGACGAGGAGTTCCGCGTCAACCGCTATTGCTGGTGGGATCAGAACTGGCCCGCGGTGGCCGTAGGCAACGACGGCTCGATCGCGATTAGCTACGCCTCGTTTCATCAGGACCGCTCGAGCTGGGGTGTGTTCGTGCGGCGCTTCGACTCCACGGGCGAACCGCTGGGCAACGAGCAGCAGGTCAACCTGCAATACCTTGGCGACCAGAGCTGGCCCTGCGTGGCATTGGGCAGACGCGGCGAGATGTTCGTGGCCTGGGCCTCGGGCCACCTGGCGCGCGAGGACTGGCAGGTGCTGGCCCGGCTTTACGACCAGGACGGCCGTCCGCGCCTGGTGCCGTAGCCGGTGGTTGCGGGTCTAGGCCGCCTCTGCTCGCGATAGGAGGGAGAAACGGCAACGCGGCAACGTGCTGCATGTTGCCGCGTCCGTCCCAGGCGAGCCTACACACAAAGATCGATTTCTCGATCTTTCCCCACTTCCCATATCTTTCGACGCGGGGTGGGTCGTTGAATTACGGCCCTGGTTCGCTCGCGTGTTTTGCGGGCACCTCAAAGGTGCCCTGCGCCTACTTGATGTCGCGGTGATAGCTCTGCAACGACTTGACTCTGATCCGCCCCTCGCGTGCCGCGCGGATTCCGCGGGCTGCGGCGCGACCGGCCGCGGTGGTGGTGAAATAGGGGATCTTGTACTTGATCGCCGCCTTGCGGATGTAGCTGTCGTCGTACACGCTCTCCTTGCCCACCGGCGTGTTGATGATCATCTGGATCTCGCCGTTGTGCAGCGCGTCAAGGATGTTCGGCCGCCCCTCGTGCAGTTTGAAGATCTTTTCGCACTGGACGCCTTGCTCGCCCAAGAACTGCGCTGTGCCGCTGGTGGCGATGATTTTAAATCCGAGATCGGACAGTTCCCGTGCCGCGGGCAGCACCAGCTGCTTGTCGTTGCCTACTACCGTTATTAACGCCGCGCCCTCCAGCGGTGGTGCGTAGCCCGAGGCGACCTGCGCCTTGTGAAACGCCAGGGGGAACGAGTCCGAGAGACCGAGGACTTCGCCGGTGGAACGCATCTCCGGACCCAGCAGCGGGTCGACCTCGGGGAACATGTTGAACGGGAAGACCGTTTCCTTGACCCCAAAGTGCGGGTACTCGCGATGGTGGGTGTCGGCCTGCGCCAGCTTGCGACCGAGCATCACATCGGTGGCGATGCGCGCCATTGATACGCCGGTGACTTTGGAGACCAGCGGCACGGTTCGCGAGGCGCGCGGGTTGGCCTCGAGGATGTAAACCACGTCGTTGTAGATCGCGTATTGGATGTTCATCAGGCCCACGACCCGCAGCTCAATGGCGATGCGTCGTGTGTAGTCCTCGATCGTCGTCATGTGGTGCTGTGCAATATCGGTGGGCGGAATTACGCAGGCGCTGTCGCCGGAGTGGATGCCGGCCAGCTCGATGTGCTCCATGATCGAGGGGATGAACACCTGCTCGCCGTCGCTGATCGCGTCGGCCTCGCACTCCAGAGCGTTCTCGAGGAACTTGTCGATCAGCATCGGCTTTTCCGGGGTGATCTCCACCGCGGCGCGCACGTATTTGATCAGCGTCTCCTCGTCGTAGACGATCTCCATTCCGCGGCCGCCCAGCACGTAGGAGGGCCGCACCAGCAGCGGGTAGCCGATCTTGGCAGCCACGTCCAGCGCCTGCTCCAGCGAGGTCGCGGTGCCGTTTTCAGGCATCGGAATTTGGAGCTTGTTCATCGCCGCGGCGAAGCGTTCGCGGTCCTCGGCCAGGTCGATGCTGTCGACCGAGGTGCCGAGGATCTTGACCCCGGCCTGCTCGAGCTCGGCGGCGATGTTCAGCGGGGTTTGCCCGCCGAACTGCACGATCACGCCCTCGGGCCGCTCTTTGTCGTAGATCGAGAGCACGTCCTCGACCGTGATCGGCTCGAAGTACAGCTTGTCCGACGTGTCGTAGTCCGTGGACACGGTCTCGGGGTTGCAGTTGACCATGATCGACTCGTAGCCCAGCTCGCGCAGGGCGAACGCCGCGTGCACGCAGGTGTAGTCGAATTCGATCCCCTGGCCGATGCGGTTGGGGCCGCCGCCGAGGATCATCACCTTGGGCTTGTCCGAGACCTCGACCTCGTCCGGCGCGTTGTAGGTCGAGTAGTAGTAGGCTGCGTCCGCGCCGCTGACCGGCACGATGTTCCAGGCCTGCTTGATTCCCAGCTCGAGCCGACGCTCGCGCAACGCGGTCTCGGAGAGCCCGAGCAGCCGCGCCAGATAGCGGTCGGCGAATCCGTCGCGCTTGGCCTGACGCAAGAGATCATCGGGCGGCAGGCTCCCGCGATATTCCAGCAGTTGCTGCTCGAGTTCGACCAGCTCCCGCATCTGCTCGAGGAACCAGGGCTTGATGTAGGTCAGCCGGTACAGCTCGTCGATGCTCATACCCTTGCGTAGCGCCTCGTAGATGATGAACTGGCGTTCGCTTGTAGGGTCGACCAGCAGCCGCTGCAACTCCTCGATCGGCAGCTCGTTGTAGTTCTTGGCGAAGCCCAGGCCGTAGCGGCTGATCTCCAGCGAGCGAATCGACTTTTGGAACGCCTCCTTGTAGTTCTTGCCGATGCTCATCACCTCGCCCACGGCGCGCATCTGCGTGCCCAGCTTGTCGATGGAGCCGGGGAACTTCTCGAACGCCCAGCGCGCGAACTTGACCACCACGTAGTCGCCCGAGGGCGTATAGCGATCCAGCGTGCCGTCGCGCCAGTAGGGGATTTCCGACAGATCCAGCCCGCCGGCGAGCTTGGAGGAGACCAGGGCGATCGGGAACCCCGTGGCCTTGGAGGCCAGGGCCGACGAGCGCGAGGTGCGCGGGTTGATCTCGATTACCACTATCCGGTCGCTCTGCGGATCGTGGGCGAACTGGACGTTGGTCCCGCCGGTGACGCCGATGGCGTCGACAATGCGGTAGGAGATCTCCTGCAGCCGCTGCTGCAGTTCCGGGGAGATCGTCAGCATCGGCGCGGTGCAGTAGCTGTCGCCGGTGTGTACGCCCATCGCGTCGACGTTCTCGATGAAGCAGACAGTGATCTTTTTACCCTGCGCGTCGCGCACCACTTCCAGCTCGAGCTCTTCCCAGCCGAGCACCGACTCCTCGATCAAAATCTGACCGACCATGCTCGCCGCGATACCGCGGGAGGCGATGATTTTCAGCTCCTCGAGGTTCCACACCAGGCCGCCGCCCGTGCCGCCCATTGTATAGGCCGGTCGCACCACAACCGGGTAGCCCAGTTGTTCGGCGATCAGCTCGGCGCCCTCGACCGTGGTTGTGGCCTCGCTGCGCGGCATCTCTACGTCGATGCTTTCCATCGTGCGTTTAAACTCGATGCGGTCTTCGCCGCGCTCGATGGCGTCGGCCTGCACGCCGATGATTTGCACGCCGTATTTATCGAGAACGCCGTTGCGGTGAAGCGCGGATGTTAGATTGAGTCCGGTCTGGCCGCCGAGGTTGGGCAGCACCGCGTCGGGCCGTTCCTTGGCGATGATCAGCTCGAGCTTCTCCACGGTCAACGGCTCGATGTAAGTCGCGTCGGCCATCCCCGGATCGGTCATGATAGTCGCCGGGTTGGAGTTGACCAGCACGATCTCGTAACCCAGTTGACGTAGGGCCTTACAGGCCTGGGTCCCCGAATAGTCGAATTCACAGGCCTGGCCGATGATGATCGGACCAGAACCGATGATCAGCACTTTGCGGATGTCGTCGCGTCGCGGCATCGAAGTCAACCTCGCAGATGTAATTATGGATCGAAATCAGCTCATGAGAATTTACATCCTCGACGCGCAAGGGGCAATCCCGGCCGGCGCGAAGCCTCAGCGCGACATGATCTCGATCAATCGTTCCAGCCGACCTTTTTCCTGGGCCATCTGCAGGCCCATCTGTTGCACCGTTTCGCAGATCGCCGGACGCTGCTCGCGCTCGCGCAGGCGGATCGCATTTGCCGGACAGGTCGAGACGCACAGGCCGCAGCCGATGCAGCGCTCGGCGTCGACCAACGCCGTGCCGTCGGTTACAACGATCGCCTCGATCGGGCAGCGGTCGTCCGCGCAAACAGCGCAGCCGGTGCAGGCTTGCGCGTCGATTGCGGCGACAAATGCGCTGGTGGCGATGGCGTGAGGATTGCCCACCTGGGTCAGGCCGCGCAGCACCGTACAGCAGCACGAACAGCAGTTGCAGATCAGGTTGGCGCGGTCGGCGCTGTTGTTGCTGGTGTGCACCAGGCCCGCGGCCTCGGACAGCTCCAGGGCGCGCAGCGCCTCGTCGTGGTCAACATGGCGCGCGTAGCCGCGTTCGACCAGGAACTCGGCCGGCGGGCCGAAGATAATGCAGACCTCCAGCGGGCGCTCGCACTTGGCCACGCTTACGCGGCAGGCGCATTTGGTAAGCGCGATGTAATCCGCGCCGCGCACCAGATTGGCCACCACCTCGTAGGGGTGCACGTGCAGCTCGGCGTTTACCGATTTCTCGACGGGCACCACTCGCATCGGCGGAGTAGGATTGCCGCAGAACTGGTCGCCCAACCCGTCGTGGTGGTAGCGTTCCCACAGCTCGGCCAGCCGTTCGAGCTCGGGCGTATTTTTACCGCGCATGAACGGGAACTCGAACAGCCCGGGGATCGTTGGCAGCAGACCGTATAGCGCGCGGCCTTCCTTGCGGCGGCAAAAAACCAGCGCCCGGTCGGCCAGGCGTTCGAGCATCTGGCCGGTAGTGTCCGGATCGAGCTGCGCGGCCGTGGCAATTTTTTCCACTGGCTGGGGCCGAAAGCTCATGGCCGCGGCCAGGGCGGCCTCGTCCTCGCTGAACAGAATGCGCAGGATCTCGTCGAAAGCCGGAGAACTCGGTGCGCTGGAGGGGTGGGCGTCGAGCACCTGCCGTAGTTGTTCGTAAACGTCCATCATTGTTCTCCGATTATTTCGCGGGATTCTAACCCAGCTCTCGCCGCACTGCACGCGGGCTGCCAAATCGTATTCGTGCTGTGATAAAATTATCGGATGAATGTATTGAACATGGGGGGAAGACCGATGCGCAAGCTGATGATCATTCTGGCGGTCGCAGTGCTGCTTACTTCCGCGGCCGTGGTTTCTCAGGACGCGGCGTCGATATTGGCAACGGTCGACCAACTGTGGGTTGACCGCATCGGCAGCATGGACAGCGGAAAGAAGATGTTCGGGATGTCCCAATCGGCGTTCGACGTCGACGGATCGTACGACGCGGCGTGGCGCGCATCGCGCGCGGCTTTCTGGGTCTGCGACCGCACCGAGGATAAGCAGGTCGACAAGCAGTGGGGCCAGATCGGCGAGGACTGGGGCACAAAGGCCGCGGCGCTCAATCCCGGCGGCGTTGAGGGGCACTACTACAAGTGCATCTGTCTTGGAGAGAAGGGCAAGGGGATCGGCATCCTGCGCGCCTTGACTCAGGGACTGGGCAAAAATTACGAGCAGTCGTGCAACCGCGCCATCGCGATCAACGGCGATTTCGACCGCGGCGGCCCGTACCGCGCCATGGGGCGCTACTACCAGAGCCTGCCCTGGCCGAAGTACGATCCGGAAAAGGCTGAGGAGAATTTTCTCAAGTCGCAGAGCATCCCGCGCACCAATTTCTACCTGCTCGAGCTCTACATCGAAGAGGAACAGTGGGGCAAGGCGCGAGCGATCTATAACAAGACCGTGGCGATGAGCCCCGACCCACAGGCGCTGTGGGAGGACCGCTTCTATATCGGCAAGACCAAGGCGCTCGAGCCGCAGATCAAAGATTGACGGTCGCTCAATCTCAGTCGATGAACGATCCGTATAGCACCGGGCTGTTCGAGCGCGCGTCCGATCTGTTCGGCCTGACGCTACGCATCGGCGATTCGATCAGCGACGAGGAGCTCGAGGGGCTGCTGAGCCTGCTGCCGCGCGATCCGGCCGCCGGCTTGGGCGCATTCCTCGCGCCGCACGTACGCGAGGCGAGCATCCCGTTTTTGAAGATGATCGGCCGTTGGCTGATCGACGCGCGGCGCGCGTCACAGGGCGATGAGTACGTGATTCTGGCGCCATTTAACTTCCCGCCGGAGCTGGTTACAGTCTTTGACAATGCCCGGGTGCTGACCTGCGAGCTGCTGACCACCATCGGCGTGGTCGGCCTCGAGGGGCAGGGCGAACGCTACTTTGACGCGGCCATCGGCCTGGGTCTGCCCGACCACATCTGCAGCTCGAGCAGCATCGAGCTGGGCTCGCTGCTCTCCGGCGCGTCACTGCGGCCCGACGCGTTGATCTCAGCCGGACCCGGCGGCTGCGACGCCAACGCCAAGATCCACGAGTTCGTGTCAGTGCAGTTGGATATCCCGCAGCTGATCTTGGAAAAGCCGGTGGACGATACTCCGCGCGGACGCGAGCTGTACGTGGCGAACTATCGCTCGCTGATCAGGGGACTTGAGAACCTGTGCGGCCGGAAGCTGACCGAGGAGATGCTGCGGCCGGTGGTGCAGCGCTCCAACCGCTGCACCGAGCTGTACTGGGAGCTGTGGGAACTGCGCAAGGCCCGGCCTTCGCCTGTGCCCAACCTGTTCTCAATGCTGATTTACGGCGTGCGCTTCAGCACCTGGGGCACGGACCAGGGGATCGAGATGCTGCAAAAACTCGTTGACGTGGCCAAGGATCGGCTGAGGCGCGGCGAGTACCCGGCCAAGCGCGAACGGGCGCGCTGTCTGTGGGGCTACACCAGCATCTACTTTGACTTCTCCGGACTGTTCAACTGGTCCGAGGAGCAGGGGATTAGCCACATGGGCGATATCCTCGACCTGTTCTGTCCGCAGCCGATCGACACCACGTCGCTGGACTCAATGGTGCGCGGCATGGCCCTCGAGGCCTCCAACATGCCGATGACCAGGCAGATGGGTGGGTCATCGATGTCCCAGTGTTGGGTCGAGGACGTGCTGCACGCGGTGCACGACCTGGGCGCGGATTCGGTGATCTACTGCGGACACCACGCCTGTAAACAGACCTGGAGCGTGGTCGAGATTTTACGCAAGGAGCTGATGCGTCGCGCGGGAATCCCGCTGCTGGTTTTGCAGACCGACTCCTGGATCAGACGCATGACCCCCATCGGCGTGGTCCAGGACGAGATCCAGAGCTTCGTGCGCAACGTGCTGCAGGACGACTCGTCCCGCACCAGACGCCCGCGAAAACGCGCCGAGCTCGTAGGGTAGGCGGCTTCGAGCCACCTAAAAGGTGCCGCTACTCGACCGTGAATTTCAGGTAGCTCACCTCGCCGCTGATTAAGACCTCGACTGCCCCTGCGGACGCGTCGCCCGAGCCGATCAAGTTCCCCATCTGGTCGTAGAGCCACCAGGTTCCGCTCGCGTCGGGGTGCAGTGGCACGCTGACGATCTCGGACTTGAACAGGTCGAAGTCCGAGCGCCACAGGCCCACGGCCCACTGACCGTTCTCGTTTGCGAACGCATGGGCATAGAGGTTCTCGGGCCAATCCAGGGCCGCGGCCAGGTCGCCGGCGTAGCTTTGATCACCCAGCGCCTGGTGGAGACCCATCAGCGCGGAGTACGAGGGCTTGGGCTGCGGATCGTCGCCGGGCCAGGTGTAGAGTCCGAAGAAGTCCTCGGTGATCAGCTCGGAGTTGCCCGAGCCGTCCCAGAACGTATACCAGTAGTAGCCGACCACACCGCGGCTGGCGCTGATCATCACGCTGCGCGCCAAATACGCGGCCTGGCATTCTTTGGTCAGGAAGTAGTCGGGCCAGCCCATTTCGGTCAGATAGATCGGCTTGTCCGGGCAGCCCACGCGATCGAGGGTCCAATACGCCTGGTCCAGCAGTCGGTGCAGGCTGGGGTAGCTGATGCCCAGCAGCGGCACTTCATGCTCGGGACGCGACTGCTGAAAGAAAGCATAGGGGTGAATCGCCAAGGCGTCGAAGTGCTCGCAGACATCGGGGTGTTCCTGCCAGACCTGTAGCAGAAATTCCCACATCCCGTCGGGGCTCAGCGTACCGTCGATCCAGGCCGCTATGCCGCCGAAGATCACCGTGGCCGAGTCGTCGGCCTCGTGTACCGCGTCGTAAGCCGCCTCGAGCAGCAGTCCATAATGTTGCGGATTGGGCTCGGGCTTCCAAAAGCGCCCGGTGTTTTGTTCGTTCCAGACCTCGTAGAGGTCGATGCGATCGGCATAATGCGCGGCCAGGGTTCCGGTGTAGTCGGCCCACTTCGCCGGGTCGATCTCGTTGTGGCTGCCGCCGGGCATGGCCCAGTCCACGCCGAAATCGAGAATCGCGTTGACCCGCATCGAGCTGTCGTTCACCAGATCGACCATCGTGTCGTAGCCGTCGAAGTACCAGACGTCGTCCTGGGCCTCGATGGTTCTCCAGTGGAAGTCGGTGCGTACGATGTCCACCCCCGCGCGTTTTAGGCGCTCGAGCTCGAACTCGCGGGTCCAGCTGTAGCCCGTGCCGCGGCTTAAGTGGCTCGAGATCCCCAGGATATCGTCCAGGGGCGGACCCGAGGGCGCCATGCCCTGGTAGGGGTCAACAGGCTGCTCGTCATCGTCATCCGTCGAATCGTCGTCGGACGCATCGTCGTCATCGTCGTCGCCATCGCAGGCAACCGACAGCAGGACGACGGCCAATATTATCAGCAGAAATATCGATAGGGATCTAAGTCGCTCGATCATTGCTCGCTCTCCCGTTCTGAGTTCGGCCGCAGCATAGCACGGCCCACTGCGGGATTCAGTCCTCAGCCGAACAGCCGTCCGGCCCAGACGCGCACGCTGTTGCCCAGATAGCTGGGCAGACCTTTAAGCAGCAGGCCGTTCCAAGAGCCCGTGGGCGGCTTGGCCTCGTCCAGCGGCTCGAGGTGCAGCGCGTCTTGCTTGCAGGCGGTGACGCACAGGCCGCAGCCGATGCAGCGCGCGCGATCGAACAGCGGATGGCCGTCGGCCAGGGTCCAGGCGTCCATTGGGCAGATCCGCACGCACGAACCGCAGGAGTTGCAGCTTTGCGCATCGAGCGCGGGCAGGAAGTGCGGCACGCTGATTAGGCCCGGCGTGTTGAAGTCGCGCACCATGCGTAACGCGTGACAACAGCAGCCGCAGCACGAGCAGCTGCCGTTCCCCTTGTCAATGTCGCCGGAGTTCATCATCCAGGTTACGCAGCCTGCCTGCTCGGCCTCGCGTTTAATGGAGATCAGCTCGTCGCGGTCAATACGGCGCATCATTCCGCGCTCGACCATCGGCTTGACCATCGGGCCGAACACCGTGCAGTTCTCGGTAGGCTTGCCGCAGCCCTTGCCCACCAGCTGCATTGCGATTCGGCACTGGCAGTGGCCCACGGCGAAGTCGTCAAAGGGTTCGAGCACCTGTTCGAGCAGGTCGCTGGGCCAGGCCGAACGCAAACTGGGCGCCACCTGTCCCACAGGCAGGTAACGCACCAGCGACGAGTGGCGCGAGCCTGGGTAATCGACGTAGTAGCGGGTCTCGAACAGCTCCTCGAATAGCTCGGCAAATCGTTGGTGCCAGGAGTTGTACGAGCCGATGTCGGAGGTCATCAGCGCCATCTCAAAGGTCCCGGGCACGATGGGCAGGATCGTGTATTTGCGCGGGCTGCCCGCGGCAAGGATCACTTTTTTGGTCAGCGCCAGGCTGTCCAGCAGCGCCTCGACCTCGTGCAGCGGACGGCCGGACTTGGCCGCGACCTTCTGTGCGCTGCGCGGTCGCAGCGGCGGCAGGTGCTGGACCAGGTCGGCCTCGTTCTCGTCGAACATCTGCGCCAACATCTGCAACAGCAGCTCCGAGCGCGGTGGCCCCATCAACAGCGGCGAGGAGTAGTAGCGCGCCAATCGCAAGTGCGCCTGGGTCGGACTCGATGCAGTATTGAACCCGATGGTCCGCGCCGCGGCGTCCACATCGAGCCTGATTGTCCTCGGGCCCTGCTTCTGTAGGGTCATAGGCCTGTCCTTTGAGTTTTTCCTATTTGTTGCCGACGATGACCAAGCTACAGACATCGACCTAAAAACTCAAAGAGGTCCTCGCCGTTGTCGGCAAATCCGTAGGGCGCCTCGTAAACGCGGGCCGGGCAGGATTGTAGCCGGTTGATGTTTTCGGCAAAGGGGTGCAGCGCCGGGAGCATCTCGTCGAGCAGTCGGCCGCTGCGTGCCTCGAGGCTGAGGTAGCTTCCTTGGCAGTCGCTGACGTAACAGCCGATGCGCGGATCGATCCAGACCAGCAGGTTGCCCAGCACGCTGCCGCCGGAGTGGCCGACCAGGCCCACGCGGCCCGGATCGAGCTCGGCCAGGGTCTCGAGAAAGCGTTGGCCGAGCAACGCCTCGTAGGCGTGCAGCCCGAGCAGCGAAAAGCCCTGCAGCAGCAGCTCGCTCGCGGCCAGGTCCTCCCAGGCGTCCGCGTCCGAGCAGCGCAGCTCGGGAATGAGCACAATGTAGCCCGACGCGGCGAGCTGGCCGCCGTAGTGCTCGTGTACGAACAGCTCCGGGCTCTCGCCGTGCCCGTGGAGGGCGATCAACGCCGGGAACGGGCCCGGCCCGCGCGGGATCAGCAGCAGGCAATGGAACGCGCCGACGTAGGGGTCGACGAACAGCAGGTCGCTGCGCTCGTATTCCCAGTGCAGCTCCTGTTTCAGCAGGTAGACGTGCAGCGGGCGGCGCTCCAGGCCTTCGAGTAAAAAACCGATGTTCAGCGCGTCGACGATCGTGTCGGCCAGCAGGGGCCCGTCGATCTGCCGCATTGTTTGCGCCGGGCTGCGCGACAGCAGGCGTTGTTTGAGGCGCTTGCGCCCCATCGGCTGGGCGTGGCGGGTCGCCAGCGCGATGAATTCGCAATAGTCGTCCACCGGCAGGCCGTACTCATCGCAGCCGCCCGGGCTGTAAGGGTAATCGAGCAGTTGCAGGCATTGTCCCGGATTGCAGGTCTCGTCGGTCGACGGCGCGTCGATCACGCAGCCGCGATCGAGACGCCAGTCCGGCGGCGGCCGGCGATCACAGGCGCCCAGCGCCAGCAGCGCGGCCAGTGCCGTGAGTGTGATCCGTCGCAGAACCGGCATCGTTTGCAATCCTACTCGATCGCGCGAGCGAACCCCATCCCGCGCCGCGGCCTTGTGCCCAGGGTCGTGCGCTACATATCATAGCGTGCAGACTCGACAAGCCTTAGGAGGGCGCAGATGGCCGAGCAACCGTGGTGGAAGACCGGGGCGATCTATCAGATCTACGTGCGCAGTTTCGCCGACTCCAACGGCGACGGCATCGGCGACTTGCCGGGGATCATTTCCAAGCTCGACTACCTCAACGACGGCACGCCGAACTCGCTGGGCGTGGACGCGATCTGGCTAACGCCGTTCTACAACAGCCCCAACCGCGACTTTGGTTACGACGTGTCGGACTACCGCTCGGTGCACCCCGAACACGGCACGCTGGACGACTTCGACGAGCTGGTCCAGCAGGCGCACAAGCGCGGGATCAAGGTGATCCTTGATTTTGTGCCCAACCACACATCGGATCAGCACCCGTGGTTTCTCGAGTCGGCCTCGTCGCGCGACAATCCCAAACGCGATTGGTATGTCTGGGCCGATCCGCGCGACGGCCGCGAGCCCAACAACTGGACCGCCGCGCCCGGGGGCAAGGCCTGGAAGTTCGATCCGACAACGGGCCAGTATTTCTACCACGCGTTCTTCGACTTTCAGCCCGACCTCAACTGGCGCAACCCCGAGGTGCAACAGGCGGTGCTCGGCGACATCCGCTTCTGGCTCGAGCGCGGCGTGGATGGCTTCCGCCTCGACCTGGTCAACTATTTGCTCGAGGACGAGTCGCTACGCGACAATCAGCGCTCGCTCAGCGGTTGGTACATGGGCAAGCTCCAGGACTGCCGCCACACGCGCGACCTGCCCCAGACCCACGGCGTGCTCGAACAGTTCCGCGAGCTGACCGATGCCTTTGACGCGCGGATGATGGTCGGCGAGGTGGTCTCGTTCCCCTGGGAGGATTCGCCGGCCTCGTCCTACACCAACTCGCGCGAGCTGCACCTGGCGTTCAACATGGAATTCCTGGCCGTAGCGCGCTTTGGCGCGGATCGCTTTCGCGCGGTGGTCGATCGTTTTGAATCGCGCTGCCCCGAAGACGGCTGGCCGGCCTACGTGCTGTCGAACCATGACGTGCCGCGTCATATCGGCCGCCTGGGCGGCTACGCGATCTACAACCACCGGCCCCACGCCTTTGACCGCGCCCGAGTCTGCGCCGCGATGCTGCTGTGTTTGCGCGGCACGCCGTTTATGTACTACGGCGAGGAGCTGGGCATGACCAACCGCTGGTGGCCGCGCTCGGCAGTACGCGACCCGCTGGGCCATCTGGCCTGGCCGCTGTACCAGGGGCGCGACGCCAGCCGCACGCCCATGCTCTGGCAGCCCGGAGCGGGCGCGGGGTTCAGCGCGGGCGAGCCCTGGCTGCCCATCGATCAGCAGGCCGACGAGCTTTGCGTACAAAGCGCGTCCGCTGATCCGAACTCGCTGCTGAGCTTCTATCGACGGCTGATCTGGCTGCGCAAACGCACGACGGCACTGCAATCCGGCGACTATCAGCCGCTGGGCGATCCGCGGCCCGGGCTGTTCGCATTTAGGCGCACTACGCAGGATCAGTCGGTGCTCGTGACGCTGAACTTCAGCGGAAAGCCGCAGGCCCTGGATGCGCCCGTGGACGGACGCCTGTTGCTGAGCAGCGCCCAACGCCCTGAGGCGCTTAAGGGCGCGATTACCCTCGAACCCTACGAGGTGCTGATTATCGAGGAGTAGACTGCCGGACACGGTATGGCACGCGAGCGACCATAATCATTGACCAACGATGCTCGCCGCGACGCGGGGCTTAGCGTTGAACAATGATGGTCGTGCTGCGCGAGTTTTGCGGGCACCTCAAAGGTGCCCCACCTACACACAAAGATCGATCTTTCTTCAGAACTCCAGCGAGAGGCCGCCGTAGAGGTTGCGGCCGGGGGCGGCTTTTTGCGGCGACTGTTCGTAGTACACGTCGAACAGGTTGCGTCCCTGTACGAACAGCTCCAGGGCGTAGCGGCCGCCCCGCCAGTTGAAGCGTTGGGCCACGCGCGCGTTGGTCAGGCCGTATTCGGGCATAGTCTCGATAGTGGCCTCGCGCCCTTGCAGCTCGTAGCGGCGTTCGCCGGTGTAGAAATATTGGGCAGCCAGGGATAAGCCGAAGCCGAAGTTCAGGCGCAGGTCCGCGGCCAGGCGCTGCTCGGGCCGGAAGTCCAGCGACTTGAGTTTGCGTTCGCCGCGACGGTCCTGGGTCTGCATCCAGGTGTGGCTCACTTTGGCATAGAGCAGCTCGTCGAACAGTTGCAGCTTCAGGTCGCTCTCCACGCCGCTGATCAGCGCGCGGTCCACGTTCTCGAAGGTATAGCTGTTGCCAAGATCCTTCTTGCCGATCAGATCAAAGGCGTCGCAGCGAAAGTAGGTCACGTCGGCCCATAGCGGCCCCAGGCCGCGCACGCTGATTCCGGCGTCGAGGTTGTAGGCGTGCTCCGCATCGAGCTCGGGGTTGCCGTTGCTCGAATAGAGCGTCTTGAGGTCGGGGAACGCGGT